>JAVBTZ010000186.1:0-36205 GCA_031555915.1 Planctomycetota bacterium | reverse complement strand
CGGGCGGTTTAGCCGGAATCCAGGGGGCAAAACCTTGACGGCATGCAAACTCGACCGTCACCGCTTCGTAGCACTGGTCCAGCCCCCCCTGGATTCCGGCTTAACCGCCCGTTTATATCCCGGTTGGGTGTATAGACGCCGGAATGACGCGTGGGGAGGGGTCCGCGTAACAGGCTACGGAGGAATGTTTTGCCCTTATTTCAGCGCCATTCGTGCGTGTCCCCATAATTCGCCTCCTAATGATTGCGCTCCCGGGTCTTCTTATTACGTTTGCGCCGCTTCCTCGCACTCCCCTCGCCGCCGCCCTTGGCCTGAACCTCGCATCCACCCCCCTTCCCCTTGCCGTACTGCCCCCCGCGATGCCCCGCCTTGTCCGAATTCTCCTCGTCATACCTCGGTTCCATATACTTCGCCGCATACGACGTCTCCGACGCCGGTCCCACATGCATCGACTCGTACAGCCCCACATCCCAAAGCCCCATCTCCAAACCCCGCCCATGCACCCCAATCATTCCCGCCAACGCATTCAGGCTCGCACACTCGTTCCACGGAACCGAACGCAGACACTCCTCCAATTCCGCCGCCGGGTCCGCCGCCGTTTCGGGGTCGCCGGCCAGCAGCAGGACATAGCCGGCGGCAAGCGTGTTTTCCAGATGTTTCTCGCCGTCCAAACGCGCCCATGATTCCGGCGGGACAAAACCGTAAGGCGATTCATCCGCCGGGACCTTGCGGCATTTGCGCCAATCCAAATCGACCGGCGTGTCGAGGAGGGAACGGTCCCACTTCCGCCATTCCCCGCAGAACCCCGCCGCGACCCGGGCGTATTCCCGCATGCGGTCCCTGGCCAGATCCCTCCGCGCGGACTCGCGATCCAGCTGGGCGATGATGGACCAGGCGCCTTGGCGCCACAGCAGGTCCGGAAGCTTCCCCGCCCAACCGCCATCGGGCGTGAAAGAATTCAGGCGGGCCCGATTGTTCTCCTCGGCGGCGACGGCATAAGCCTCCCAATCCCGATCCTCGTTGGAGACCCGGGCGGCCGTGAGGAGCATCGCCAACAGGAGGGGACCATTGTCGGGTTCGGCAAGGGAGAAGTCTCCCCCTGGCACGGGCTTGCCGTCGACCGAATGCAGACGGAATCTTTCCCGGCGAACGCGGTCGATCCATTTGCCGGCGATGGAACGGAATTTTTCCTGGCTTTCCAGGGAAATTGCGGCGGTGGCGAGGCCGCGGTTTACGGCAAACATCCAGGCCGCATGGTTGACCCGCTGCGGCAGGCCGAAGAAACCGCGTCCGTCCGGCGCCAGCCCCCCGACCAGAAACGACTTCGGCGCGACCGTGGCCAGGCGGATCAACCCGCCAATCAGGCGGTCGAGGATGGCTTCGTCGCCCGGTCCCTCAATACCCAATTCGAGACGCAGGAGATAGGAATCGAAAAGGAGGGCGTGGTTGCGGGCGGTGAAATGGTAGCCCCCGCCGAGACCGGAGGGGTTGGGCTGATTGGTCCTGGCCTCCCGTGAATTGGCGAAAAATTTGGAGGGGAAGTCGTCCGGGCTGGAGGCGTAGTCGAAGGGAAGGCCGAGTTTACGGAAGAGGAACTTGTCCTCGATGGCGGCCTGGGCGGAACGGACGATGGCGTCCAGGTAGTTGACGTCCCGCTTTTCGCTTTGCTCTTGGATGAGGATCACGGTAACTCCTGTGCAGATTGACGACGTGTTGACGACGTGACGAAATTGGAATCTGAATTTTCACTTCACCACCGGCATCTCCTCCGCCATGAACGACTCCACCCTGCCCTCGCCGTCCAGGGTCAGCATCACCCGCCGCGCCTTTTCCATCCCCTGGTCCGACAAAAAGGCGAAAACCCGGTAAGGGGGAATATTGTTCGCCTCAAACCCGGCAAACAATTTTTCCGGTTCGCGCACCGCCGCCCCCTTGGGAAACAGATCCCGGCCCAAACGTTGCAGGGTCGGGAAATCGCCCTGCTTCACCGCCGCCAGGAAGGCGTTCATGCCCTTCGTTTCCGCGTCCAGGGATATGCCGACTGCCGCCGGCGTAGCCGCTCCAGCCGCCGCCAGGCCGGAATCCCCCGGCCCCTTCACCGCCGCCGCCGGCGGGCTGAAAAACAGCCTGGCAATCACTACGCCCATGACAACGCCCAAGCCAAGCAAAGCCGCCGGACGGAAACGTTTCCATCTGTCGCCCTTCACCTAGACCACCTCCCGCAAACGCTTGGCATGGGTCTTTTCCTCATCCGCCAGCTTGCCCAAAACCGACCGCACCGACGGAATCAAGGTGCGCTTGGCCAAATCGCCGTAAAAAGCCGCCGTCGCCTCCTCGTGGTCGATTAAGCCGGCCAGCAGCCGGCCGCCCTTTTCGTCCAGGACAATCTGCCGGCCGGAAATGCCGGTAGCCGCGCCTTTTTCCTTCCAGACCGCGTCGGAAAGCTGCTCCGGCTGCAGGGATCGCAGATGCTTGAGGTGCCCCTCCTCTTCGCGCGCCAACTGCAGGAGCAGTTCGCGCAAATCCGCCGGGGCTCCGGCGGCAATCCGGCGATACCGTTCCATCGACAACCTTTCGAAGTCCATCGCCGCCTTGAGGGCCAAACCGCCGACCAGACCCGGTCTGGCGCCGGCCGCCTCCCCGGCCCGTGGTCCGACCGCCGCGATTGGCGTCGCGGGCGCTTCCACGGCGGCGGTTCCGGCCACGGCCGCGGCCGCTTTTTCATCGCGGAAGGAGCAGTACGTTTCATACAGTATGGTGGCGCCGAAAACCAGGAACAGGACCGCCGCCGCGAGTTTGATATAGCGTTCGTCCGGCACTACCGCCTTCAGGACGTGGCCAAGAAACACCGCGATGAAAGTCGAAGTCGCCAAAGCCATCGCCGCCGCCGCGAACACCACCCATTTGGACAGCGAATTGTCCGGGGCGTCGGCGGTTTTGGCCATGGCGGCGAGTTGGGTCTTGTCGCCCAGTTCCGCCAGAAAAATCAGAATGAAGGTTCCGCTGAACAGCTTCCACCAATCCATCACCCCCTCCTTGAGAGTTGCCGCCGGATTAATTCACAGTACGCCCAATCCGACCAAATCCTTCCTTAATTTTTCCGGGTTCATGAACAACAGCCCGGGCATTCCGGTCATCCTCGCCCCGTCCACATTTTCCTGGCGGTCGTCGATGAACAGGCATTCGTCCCGCGGCCGCCCACAGTTGGCCGCCGCCGCCATGTACATCTCCGGGTGCGGTTTAAGCACCTTGACTTCATAGGACAAAGTCGGTTTCTCGACTTTCTTGAGCCAAGGAAGTATCTCCAAGGCCCGGTGCCAATGCAAGGGGTCAGTGTCGGAAAGAATTCCCACCTGGTGCCGCCGCGCGACCTCGTCGAACAGTCGTTCCATGCCGGGCACGGGATGAAACAGATCGTTCCAGCCCTCGACAAACTGCTCGTAGTCGTAATTATGGCCGTCAAGCATGCTGGCGCGGGCGATTTCGTAAAATTCCCGTGAACTGATTTCGCCGGTCATATGCTGTCGCACTTCGGGCCGAAACCAGTATTTGTCGAAAGCTTTTTCCGGCATAATCCCAAAGGCTCGCATCAGCCGGCCGAAATTTTCGCCCCGCCAGTCCAAGGTGAGGAGCACCCGGCCCAAATCGAAAATCACCGTGTTGATTTTACGCACCGCATTCCCCTGTCATTCGATGTACGTGTCGTTTCGGTTGCCATTTTCCCTGATGTAAATGCTTCCCAATTCCGAACCCGCTCCCGGCGGAAGATACGGCTGCTCGCAAGTGCGGACCGAACCGTTGAAGAACAGGACGTTGGTGAAATGGTGGCCGTGATTGGCCGAATTCACCATGCTGCCGTTCTTCAGGGATTTATCGCTTTTATCGGCGACGATGACTTTATTGGGAACGTCCGTGGGGTAAATGTGCCCGGTCATGCCGTAGGAAAGTTGCAGGGGGTCGGTGAAATCCTCGCCGGGGCGGGGCGGATCGACGAGGGTCTTGTCGCCGGGACAGCGGAAGACGTTCACGTCCTTGATTACCCCTTTCCCTTTGTCCCACAACGCGTTCAAACCCGGTTCGATTGCATAGAGGTTGCCTTTGCGAGGTATGCCGTCGGGGGAATTGCAAAACCCCGACATCCCCCTGCCCGGAGGCAGGGCGTAGTCGTTGTCCATCGACCATTGCTTGATGGCGGCGCCGATCAGGCGGAGGTTATCCAGGCATACGAGCCGGTTGGCGTTGTCGCGCCAGCGGGTGAGCGTGGGCAGGGCGACTCCGACCAGCGCCAAGACGGCGGCGATAATCAAGATCGTTTCCAAGACGCGCGGTTTCCACATTAGGGTATATTCCCTGGGGGCAGTGCGGTTCCGTAGTATGTTGACGGGGTTGTACCGGGTCATGGGTCCCGGGGTCGCGTTGCGAAGATGTTTTTGCCTGGAAGAAAAACCGCAAAGTGTCGATTTTCACAATCGGCTATAAATTCATTATGCAGAAACGAAAACGTTCTGACAAGAGAATCCTGTTTTACTTTGGCCGACAATTGGTATAATGCGGAAAATCCTTGCCTCCCGCCAATTCGGGCCAAGGGGGCTTGGGCGACTCGGGATTGCATTCCCGCGCCCTATATGGGGGGGTAACGGCCATGGTGGTCGTAAAGCCCGCAATCGGCAACTTTTCCCTAAGCAAGCAGGTGATATATGTCGGAATTCAGTAAATATCTGTCGCCGGAACGGGTCCAGGTTCTGGACGTGAAGAACAAACGCCAAGCCATCGACGGCACCCTGGCGCTACTGAAGGATTCGCCGAACATTTCCGATTTTTCCCGCGTCGCCGCCGCCACCTGGCAGCGGGAGGAAGCCCTGGCCACCGGCCTTGGCCTCGGCATCGGCGCCCCGCACGTGCGTTCGTCGGCGGTGCGTTTTCCCACCGCCGCCCTGACCGTGCTACGGAAGGGGGTGGAATACGGCAGTCTCGACGCGACTCCGGTCCGGCTGGTCCTCCTTGTGGCCATGCCTGAAGACAGCCAGACCGAATGGCTGCGTTACCTGGCCCGGGCCTCGGCCATTTTCCGCGACGACGCCATGCGCACCAAACTTTTCAACTGCACCACCCCCGACGCCCTTTGGAATCTGGTCAAGGAACATTAATCGAAGGTCGGCGCATATATTCGTATATACAAAATATACGGTCTTCAATATTATAGTGGTCTCGACATATACCGGTATAAATCATCTCGGCGCCTGATTGTTAGGAGCATCAATGGCGGATTGGTACTTTCGCGGTAAAAATTCCGGCGGTGGCGGACAGAATCGCTTGAAGGTCTGCCCGGGTTGCCGCAACTTGGTGAACGCCGGCGAAGAATTCTGTCCATTCTGCGCCAGACGCTTGCGGGACTCGAACAGCCTTTCCGCGTTTCTACGTCGCTACTTTGCCCAGCCCGGCTCCATGACCCAAACCATCATCGGGGCACTGGCTGCGATATTCATTTTGCAGCTTGTGGCAGACATGTTTCTCCCCGCCGAATTTCGCCGCGGCGGGGGCGGCGGATTAATGTCCTTCCTATCCGCCGACGGCCTCACTTACATCCGCATGGGTTCGAATTTCCATGCCCTCACCCTTTATGCCGGCGAATACTGGCGTTTTCTTTCCTACACGTTTTTGCATTTCGGACTGATCCACATCGGCTTCAATTGCTGGGCCTTCTGGGATCTCGGCCGGTTGGCCGAACGCTTATGGGGGGCGCGGCAGCTGTTTGCCGTCTTCATCCTGACCGGAATCACCGGCGGCATTTGCAGCCTGCTGGTAAGCATGATGTTACTCGGGCATGCGTCCAATTCGGTGGGGGCCTCGGGGGCGATTTGCGGGGTCCTGGGGTTGTTGCTCGGGTCGTATTACCGCAACCGTTACACAATCGGCCGGGAGCTGGGGGCTTTCCTCATCCAGTGGGCGGTTTACATCCTGGTTTTCGGACTGGTGGCCGGCGCCGACAACGGCGCCCATTTCGGCGGCTTCCTTGGTGGCGGCGCCATCGGCTATTTCCTTCCTCCCGCCAACGCCGGTAAAACCTACGACCGCGACCGGCAAATTTGGAACATCCTGTTCTGGCTGGCGGCGCTCCTCCTGATGGTCTGCCTTGGCTTTACCGTCTACTATTTTGCCCAAGGCCCGGAGTATGCGATTAAGGACATGATGACCCTGGGGGGCATGCTGCAAAGGAATGGCGCCAGGTAGTAAATTCCCCCCTTTCCATAGCAAAACGTTATAACAAAAAGTTACGGATATATGACCCGGCCGGCCTGGAGGATTCCAGGCCGGCCGTTGTGTTTTAAGGAAAGCTTTGCGGAGCGCCAGAAAACCTGGCGGAGTGTGTAGGGACTACGCCCGGCCTTTATCCGTCAGAGGGAAAAAGTCTTCCACCACCTTGCGGGGCGGTTTGGTCGTGAAGGTGAAGTACAGATAGATGATGGTGTTTATGCCCAGGGACCAGATTACCTGGTGCAGCCCGAGGGGCCGGGGGACGATAAAGGTGGTGAACACGACGACGATGAAGCCGGCCAGGGTGGCGTAAATCGCCGCTTCGCGCGAAGGCCGTTTCCAGAACAATCCGCCGAGGAGCGCAGGGATGAGCTGTGCGAACCCGGGGGTGGCCAGGGCGTAGGCGTAGTCGGTGATGAACATGGAGCGGGAGGTGGCGAACAGCAGGCAGGCCAGAATGATGACGATGACCCCGGCCTTGCCGATGAGTAGGCTTTTGCTTTCCACGGCCGATTTGTCCAGTCCCTTGGTGCGGAGGTAGGGGGTGGCGAAATCGGTGGCGATGATGTTGGCGCAGGAGATGGCGAAGGCGTTGGCGGTGGACATGGCGAAGGCCATGAGGGCGCAGAGCATGAAGACGGTCAATACGGGGTTGCCATAGTCGGCCATGATGTTCTGGACCATGAAGTCGGTCTTGCCGCTGGCGGTGAGGATGGGCTTGTAGAGGGCGATGCCGATCCAGCCCATGAGGAAGATGACCGGGGTGCAGATGGTGATGTACAGGAGGGGACCGTAGCGCTGCATTTTCTGGAAGGTGGCGAGGTCCTTGACCATCATCATCTTGCCCAGGATATGCGGGCTGAAGAGAATGGCGAAGATGCCGGTCATCCAGAGGACGAAAGAATCCAGGGCCGCCTTCCCCACGCTCGAATTGGCGCCGACCTGAAGGAAGTTCGGGTCGTTTTTCAGGGCCAATTCCCCCAGTTTCTGCAGGCCGCCGCCGCCGACGATGGCGAGGATGCAGAGAATAAGGGGCACCAGCACGCCCACGGCCACGTTGAAGACGTCCATGGCGCCGACGCCTTTGGCGCCGCCGACGAAGAGGTTGGCGGTCAGGAAGATGGCGAAAATCACCAGCGCCGTCATATAAGTGATTTCGGTAAAATAAGAGAGCCCGTTGCCGATGGCGACGAACTGCACGGTCATGTAGGGGATCATGAAGAGCAGCTGGATGAGGGAGACGATGTGGCCGTAGCCGGTGGAGTAATAGCGGTCCCGCATATAGTCAGCGGTGGTGCGGTAGCCGCGCTGCTTGCCGTAGCGCCAGAGTTTGTAGCCGAACCAGGGATAGACGAAGGTGGTGATCCCGAAGCCGGCGGCGGCGAGGACGACGTTGCCGGCGCGCATGGTCAGGGCGGAGGTGCCGAAGAAGGCGAGTCCGCTGAGGATGCCCATGGTCAGGCTGGTCAGGGTGATGATGACGCCCAGGGAGCGTCCCCCCATCAGGAAGCCCTCGGATGACTTGGTCAGGCTACGGCTCCTCGAACCGATGAGCACGCTGATCACCCCGTAGGCCAACACCAAAATCAGGACGAGCGTACTAGACATTAGGTATTTCTCCTCTTCTGCTGGGTTGGGGCGATGCCTTATTCTTTATTATCATCCGTGAGCGCGTACCAATATTTTTCGCAATAGATGGTCCAGGCGATGGTGCCGACGGCGGTTATCAGCAGATACCAAACCCAGGGGGCCGGGAATAACCCGAAAACGCTGAAGGCCGGCAGGTTGGGCCAGACAAAAAAAGCGAAGAGGAAATAGATTAGGTTAAACACCAGAAACACCTGTTCGGCCCGGCGATCCGGCCACCAGCCGAAAAAACGGATCTTGAACGAATCGATATCGTCATAGGGACTTTTTTCCACGGTTGTCACCTCCTTGCTGGGAAAAATGCCTGCCCGCCGTCTCGATGCGCCGGCGGCGCGGGTGAATAATCTGGACGCTTGCGTAGCCTGGTTTCTAGGGGAAGCGCATCACGGCGGACTGGCGTCACTCCTCCACCGGCCTGGCGCGAACGACGAAGTCCGGGGCCTGGAAGGCCGGGCCGGGATAGGTGTAGAACCCCTTGCCGGATTTGACGCCAAGCTCGCCTTTGCTGATTTTGTCGGCGAGAATGGGCAGGTTTTCCGGATTGGTGCCGTACCATTTGCTAAGGATGTCGTAGGTGGTGTCGAGGCCGATTTTGTCGATCAACCCGAAGGGACCGGCGTTGGCGAGCCGCACCCCCATCCACGAGCGGTCGATTTCCTCGAAGGGGGCGGCGCCTTGGCGGTAAAGATCCATGGCGGTGTTGAGGACGGAGAAGAGCAGGTTGTTGGCGAGGAAGCCCGGGGTCTCCTTGGTGATCAGGACCGGATTCTCGTGGATGCTATGGGAGAAGTCGATCATGGTCGTGACCAATTCCGGGTCGGTCTCGGGGAGGGGCATGACGTCGACGGTGTTCTGGAAGAAAATCGGGGTGTAGAAATGCCAGGCCAGAAAACGCTCCGGCGCGCCGCAGGCTTTGGCGAAGCGGGACGGTTGCAGGGATGAGGTGTTGGTGGTGAGGATGGCGTGTTTGGGGAGGTGGGGCGCGAACCGGGCCCAGACTTCCTCCTTGGTGTCGTAGCGTTCGAACACCGATTCGCTGACCAGGTCCACGTCCTCCGGAGTATCCCGCGGGTCCATGATGTAGCTGATTCTGCCTAGAGCCTCCGCCGCCAGGTTGTCAGATATCATACCGGCCTTGGCGATAGGCGCCAGAACCACGTGGGGAATTCCCCTGATTGCGACCTGGCGTTCCTTTTCGTTCCGTGCGTAGATGACAACGCTGCGTCCGAACAGGGCGCATTGCGTCGCGATTTGCTGGGCCATGGTGCCAGAACCCAGGGTCATCACCTTTCTGATGTCGTTGGCGGTCAATATCGTCTCCTCATGGACTGTGCCGTCCGGCCGGCGATTTCCAAATCGCGCGTGGGGTGCTCTACCTGTCTTTTCTGTCCCAGCCGAAGAAGGCATAGGGTTTGAACGCTTCGGCGTCGACGGGGATGTATTCGCTTTCCCGGCTGTACATGCGGGACTCCACCTCCACCACCGCCGCGCCCAGGACCCGCACCACCGCCAATTCCGCCCAGGGGTCGTCCTCGGACATGATGAGCGTCACCTTGCCCTTGCCCAACCGGACCGGGACCGGGGGATTGAGATCCCTCTTGCTTTTCCAGCCTTTCACCAAATAGGGTTGATGCAGGAAAAGCTCCCGATCGATGCCGACCGTCCACTTGAAGGTCCAGTTGATGGCCCAGCCTGGCCGGTCGGGGTAGGCGGAGGTGATTTTACCGAGTTCGGAGAGGAAGTTGGGGTCGTTGGGTTGTCCGTCGAGTTTGGCTTGCAGGATCGCGTAGGGGATGCCGTGCCGGGCGGAATAGGCCACGTATTCGTCCCCTTGATAATTATGGTCCACGGTGCCCAGTTTTTTGGGGTAGCCGTATTTTTCCCGGCCGAGGAAGACGCCCATGTCGGTGTCGAGGGTCATGGCGGCGACATAGGTGCCGACCATGCCGTCATGCATGGCGGGGATGTACAGGGCGGTCTCGCGGTAACCCGGGCCGCGGAGCCCCGAATCGAAGCACACTTCCTTGAAATAGTTGTAGGCGATGATGACGTAAGGTTTCGCGTATGGCTTCAGCGGAGGCGGCAGCACCGCCGCGACCGCTTCCGGTTTCGTTTCGTAAAGGATGGAAAGGACCTCGGCCGGGCGGAAAACGGGCTGTTCGCCGATCAGCGTGCCGCCGGCGACCTGTTCCGGGGTTTTAAGAAATCTGGACTTCATGCCTGAACTCCTGTGAAATGGAATGAAAACCTGGGGATGGACTGGGAATGACCGTGGCGATGCCTTACACTTTATGGCCTGACCCGCAAATGTAAAATATCAATACCGAATAGTGGCATTCGGGAGAGGAATACACGCCCCGCTAACGCTGGCGCGTTAAGGGCATGCTTGCCGGTTGGGTGGCGAAAGCGTTGGTATGGCGAGGAAATGGAACGGCGGGGAGGGAGGGTGGGGAGGCGGTTGTACACGCTGGGCGTGACGCATTTTTTTTCGCAAAAAAATATTTTTTTCAGGGCGGAAAATCATACCACCGGTTCGGTCCAGTCGATGGCGATGAGGATGTCGAACAATTCGCGGCAGACTTGGGAGAGGCGATCCAGCGGCGGGTGAACGAATTCGCCCAGGTTGCGGACGTCCACCCCTTCGCAGCGCCGCAGGGTCAGGTCGTACTGCTTCAGGGTGGCCGGGTTCAGGCCGGTGATCCACATGTAGGTTTTGGGGCACAGGGAGAGCATGTCCATGGCGCCGCCGCGATCGTAGACATATATTCTTTTCCTGGACATGAAGATGTCGGTAAGCTGAACGACTTCGTCGTAAGAGGCGGTGGGCGTCTCGTAGTCGCCGTAAATCACCATGGCCTGGTCCGCCAGCATGTCGGGGGTGATGCGTTTCTCCTTGGCCAGCGGGTTGTGGTTCGACATGGCGAGGAGGAATTTCCGGTCGTAAAAGCGCCGGGTTTCGAACTGGTATTTTTTGTATGCTTCCTTGAAGTAGCCGGCCTGGGCGTCAAAATAGTGGAGAATGCCGAAGTCGGATTCGCCGGAGCGCACGTTTTCCAGAACGGTGAAGGGGTTCGTTTCCTTGAAGCGCAGTTGCAGGCGTTCGTCGGCGTGATGGCGGTTGACGAATTCGGCGACGCGTTTCGTCACCTGGAAGGAACGCGTCACCGAAATGGTGATGCTCACTTGTTTCAGGGGGTCGACCCGGAATGCCGCGTCGAGGTTCCGCGCCTGGGTCAGGATTGCTTGGGCTTGGCGGGAGAAGGTTTTGCCGGCGTCGGTAAGTTCCATGCCCTGGCGGGTGCGGAGAAAGAGGGTGATGCTGTATTTTCTCTCCACCTCGCGGATGACGGTGCTGAGTCGGGGTTGGGAAATGAAAAGGTTTTGCGCCGCCTTGGAAATGGAAGCCGTTTTGCCAACTTCAACGACGTACTCGAGCGCCTGCAGGTTGATATCAAGCATGACGAACCTTTGCTTCGAGGCGTGTTTTTGTCTCCCTTTCGGTATATACAAAAAAACTCCCCGCGTCAAATGGAATGCATGCATCCGACCCGGGGAGTTGCGGAACAATTCCTGCGGTGCCCTATCCGATTTTTGGTCCGGCAAAGCGCAGGAGACGCAGCGGGTCCTGGCCGGCGTTCTCGACCGTGAAAGCGCGGCAGGAAGCGGGAACGAACAACTGATCGTTAGGCGCCAGCTCCTTCACGCCCTCCGAATCCTGCAACCGTCCCAAACCCTTGTGCACATATAACCCGGTCCATTCCCCCAGATTGGGGAATGGCATGCTCCCGGCAATGCTAAGCCGTTCCATGCGAAAACAGTCGGTCCTCCCTTGGTCGACCAGACTCTCGACCCGGTAGGAGCCGGTCTCCTCCACCACCCGGCTGGCCAAACGACAGGCCGCGAGGGCCTCGGCCTCGGTTTTGGCCTCATAGTCGAAGCACTCGAACATGCGGTCAAACCCCAAGCCCTGGTGGCAGGCCGCGTCGGACAGATCGGGACCGTGGGGCATTTTTCTTTCCAGGCGGAGGGTCAAGTCGGTCGGCTCCTGGATTTCCACCAGGAAGCAGCCGCCGCCGATGGCGTGAGGCACGCCGCCGCGAACCATGAAGGTCTGGCCGGGTTCCGGCACGATGCGGTGGAGCATGGCCAGCATCCCCTCGCTGTCGCCCCGGAAAAAACAGTCCCGCCAGGCGGCTTTGTCCACGCCGGGCCGGAAGCCGATATAAAGGCAGGGCTGTTTCTCGCAGTCCGACCGCAGGCTGAGAATGTGCCAGCACTCGGTTTTGCCGAAATCGGAATTGAACAGGCGTTTGGCCGTCGGCTTGTCGGGGTGGACCTGCAGCTGGAGCCGCGCCCCGGCGTCGATCAGTTTGACCAAGATGCCGGGTTGGCAACCGAATTTTTCGACGATCCCGGCTCCGAGCATCTCCCGGGGATGCTCCTCCACGATCTGCTTCAGGGTGACCTTGCCGTCCCCTTCCGCGAGACGGCAAATCCCTTCCTCGATATCCTCCCGGCCCACATTTCTGGCGCGGGTCGTGGACAGCATCCACTCCTCGGGGATGGAGCTGTCCCGCGGGGGGCTGACGCCATGCAGCCGGTCGAGTTCGCGGCCGCCCAGCCAAGTCCGCCAAACGCGTTCGCCTTTCACCCTTATGGGGCGTTCCCAAATCTCCATGGCTGACTCCTCTACGCGCTTAAAATAGGTTCGGCATGAAAAATTTCGGCAGCAACAGGGTCACGTCGGGGATGAAAACCATCAAGAGCAGCACCACCAGCATCGCGACCAAAAATACCCCGACCTCCTTCAAGGGCGTCATGCAGTTGATGCCGGCGATTTCGCTGGTGATGAGGAGGCACAAGCCATACGGCGGGGTAATCAAACCGTAGGCCAGGGTCACGCAGCCGACGACCGCGAACTGCACCGGGCTGATGCCGACGCTGTCGGCGAGGGGGCGCAGCAGCGGGGCGAAGATGATGATGGCCGGCACGGCGTCGATGAACATGCCGGCGATGAGGAACACCAGTACGATGAGGATAAGCATGATCACGGGAGAGGTGGTCAACGATCCCATGATGCCGACCAGGTAGGCGGGCACCTTGTAGTAGGACAGGACCCAGGCGTAAATCGCCGCCGTCCCCACCGCGAACAGGACCAGGGCGGAGAGGCGGAGGGAATCGTTAAGCATGACCAGGAAGCTTTTCACCGTGACGGTGCGGAAGATCACCATGCCGATGAACATGGAATAGAGCACGGCGATGAGGGACGCTTCGGTCGGGGTGACGATGCCGAAGATGATGCCGCCGACGATAATCAGGGGGGAGAGGAGGGCGAGTATGCTTTGTTTCAGGGCGACGAAAACTTCGCGCAGGGAAAAGGAGTCCTCGCGGGGGTAATTCCGTTTTTTGGCGTAGAGATACACCACCACCATTTGGCCGCCGCCGATGAGGATGCCGGGGATTATCCCGCCCAGGAAGAGGGCCGCCACCGAGACGTTCATGGTTCCGCCCCAGACCACCATGGTGATGCTTGGGGGGATGATGACCCCCATGACGGCGGAGCAGGCCGTCACCGCCACCGAGAAGTTTTTGTCGTAACCTTCCTTGACCATGGCGGGGATGATGACGGAGCCGATGCCGGCGGCGTCGGCGTTGGAGCTGCCGGAGATGCCGGCGAAGATCATGCTGACCAGGACGTTGATGTGGCCGAGGCCGCCGGGGAGGAAGCCGACCAGGCTTTTGGAGAAGCGCATGAGCTGGTTGGTTATGCCCGCGTAGTTCATGAGGTTGGCGGCCAGCACGAAGAAGGGGATGGATAGGAGGATGAAGGAGCCGAATTGGTTCATCATCTTCTGGAGCAGCAGGACCGGAGTGACCCGTGGGGTGACGATGAGGATGGGCACCACCGCGATGGCGAGCGCGAACGCCACCGGAACCCTTAAGAGGATGAGAACCAGAAGACTCGCGAACATGATGACGAATACCGTTCCTGCGCCCATGCCTCAAGCCCTCCCTTTGCTTACGGACGATGTGAAGAATTCCTTGAGGATCCCCTCGATCATGAACAGGAGCCAGGAAATGCCGGCGAAGGGCACCGAGAAGTATTGGTATCCCAGGCTGATGCCGGTGATGTCCGACTGTTGGATGAGGCCCCACTTGACGAAGAACTGCCAGCCGTAGTAGATGAAGACGAAGGTCATGGCCGCGAGGGTGAGATAGTAGAGGACGCGGAGGGCGAAGCTGAACTTAGGGCTGACGCTTCTCCCGCCGACGCTGAAGATGTCGACCATGAAGTGCTTGCCTTCGCGGACGCCCAGAATCGAACCGACGAAGATGGCCCAGATGAGGGAAAAATTGGTCAGTTCGAGCGGCCACAGGTAAAGGGGAATAAACCAGATGTAGCGGCCGGCCACCTGCATGCCGACGGCGAAAATGAGCGCCAGGCCAAGAATTATGATGAGATAATTCAGGAGTCTCGCGTAGGCGTCGCAAAATTTGAAAAACATGTTGCCTTCTCCCATATCCCCAAAAAAATGGGGCGGGGAAAACCAGGTTCACCCCGCCCCGCGAACGCGCTGTTTTAGTTGACGTTCTGAATGGCTTTGTAGATGTCGTAGGCGCCGATTTCCTTGGCGTACGCTTCGATGACCGGCATGGCCAGGCGGCGCATTTCGGTGTTGTCGAACTTGAGGGGTTTGAGGCCGTGCTTCTCGGTCAAATCCTTGATGACGCGGTCGCAGTCGGCGACTTCGATTTTGCGGTGGTAGGCGCTGGCTTCCTTGCCGGCCTTGAGGACCGCTGCCTGGAGGTCTTTCGGCAGGCTCTGGAAGCGCTCTTCACTCATGGCCAGTTGGCGGGTGGTGATTTGGTGGTTGGTAAGGATGTAATAGGGCGCGACCTCATAGAATTTCATGCCTTCAAGGCCGGCGGGTTCGTTTTCCAGCGCGTCGAGGACGCCCGTTTTGATGGCGTTGTAAACTTCCATGTAGTCCATCGGGGTGGCGACGAGGCCGGTGGCGGCGAAGGCTTTCTGGTGCAGGGGGGAACCTTGGACCCGCATGCGGATGCCGGGGAAATCCTTAATCGATTCGGCCGGTTTCTTGCTGATGATGCTGCGGACGCCGCCGCCGCCGTGACCGAGGAAGCGGACGCCCTTGGCGATGGCCGCCTTGTCGAAGGGTTCGAAAAGCCCGTTCTGGATGCATTTTTCCCGGTGGTCGTTGTCCTTGAAGAGGAAGGGGGCGTCGATGATGGTGATGGGTTTGTCCCAGGTGGCGAACCAGGCGGGGGAGATGATGTAGAAGTCGACGGCGGTTCCCTGAATCATGTACTCGATGGCGTCTTTTTCGGTGCCGATGGTGCCGGAGTGGTGCAGATCGACCTCGACGATGGCGTCCCCTTTGTAGTATTCCTTGAGGAGATCGCGGAATTTCACCACCGCCTGCCAGTAGACGTGCCCTTCCGGCAGCATGGTTCCGCCGACCAGGGTGATTTTCTCGCCGCCGCGCGCCGGCAGCAGGGGCAAGGCGAGGAGAGCGATCAGAACCAGCCACATGGCCTTCGACGAATTTCTTTTCATGCCGTTTCCTTTCTGTTCCCAACAAACAAGTCCTTCCAGCCGGCGCGCGAAGGCGCCGTGGTCAAGGATCGTTCGGCTCCCAATGGCCGAACCCAGGTAAAAAGCGAATATCACGCCTCCGCTTCGCCGCCGCTCCGCAGAAGTATTTCCATTAGTTCCGACCGGCCCCGCCGCAGCACCTCCCTTACCGAATCGCTGAACTTGTCGCCGCGAAAACTGACGTGCTGGCGCATGTGTTTTTCCGCGCCATCGGGGTCGCCGCTGGCCAGGGATTCCGCCAGATCGCCATGCCAGTTCTTGGGCACGGGATAGAGTACGGCGTGGATGTCTCCGGTCAGCATCAGGCGGCGGTACCACAGCTTTTTCATATGGCGGTAAAGGGAGTTGGCCTTGGAAATTCTGGCGACGGCGAAATGGAATTCGGAGTGTTGCCGCTGGAAGAGACGTTGCATCTGTTCCATTTCCGGCTGGCCGCTGCCGGTCATTTTTTCCTGGACGGTGTCGATGAATTTGGCCAATTCGCGGATTTGCCCCTTTTCCGTGTCCGAGGCGCGTTCGGCGAAAAGCCGGGCGGTCTGGCACTCGACCGCTTCCCTGAAGGTGCGGTCCTCTTCGAGGATTTCCTCCGAAATCTGGATGACATGCGCCCCGAGTTGCGGCGAATTTTCCACCAGGCCGTCCATTTCCAGGCGGTATAACGCTTCCATTACGGGAATGGCGCTGACCCCGTAACGTTTCGCCAGGGTCATCCGCACCAAGTGGGCGCCGGGGGGATAAACGCCATTGATGATGTCGTCCTTGATCTGGCGGTATACCTGCAAGGACATGGTCTTCGGAGGCAACCGGTCGGACTGGGAGGAGTCGAGCATGGATTCGCCTATATGGATTTTTAGAGGGGCCCTGAAGTCACTCAACAATGGATGCGTCGACGCCGCGGAGGAGTAAAAACTCCTGCAGGCGTTTCGTAGCGGCCGAAGCATTCGCAGCCGCGATATCCGCGCCGGGATAGGTCCGGCCGAGCATGGCGTATTTCGCCTCGCCGAGAACATGGTAGGGGAGCAGTTCAACATCCGCCCGCAGAGAGACGAAGAATTCGGCGAATTGGGCGGCCGAGTCCGAATCGGCATTGAAGCCGGGGATAACCGGAAGGCGAATCTGGACGCGGGGATGCGCCGCGCGCATTTTCTTGACGTTGGCGAGAATGACTTCGCACCCGATCCCGGTCCATTCCCGGTGCTTCGCCGAGTCGACATGTTTGACGTCGACCAATAGGCAGTCCAGGAGCGGCAGGCAGCGGGCGATGGCGTTCCAGTCGGAGCAGCCGGTCGTTTCAACGGCGGCCGGGATTCCCGCTTCCCGCAGTCCCGCCAGCAGTTCAAAGAGAAAATCACTCTGTAGAAAAGGCTCCCCGCCGGAAATGGTCGCGCCGCCCCCCGAACTGGCGTAGAAACCGCGGTCCCTGGCCACCTGCCCCACCACTTCCGCCGCCGTCATTTCGCGTCCCTTGACGACCAAGGAAACGGTCGGACAGACCTCGGCGCATTTACCGCAGGCGTCGCAGTCCTCCCGCCGTATGGCCACGCCGCCGGCATCGGGTTCAATAAGAGCTTGGGGACAAGCGGCAACGCAGGCGCCGCACCGCATGCAACGGGCCCGGTTGTAGAGAAGGTCCGGCTCCGGCCTTTGCGACTCGGGGTTGGCGCACCAGCGGCAGCGCAGGGGACAGCCTTTAAGGAAGACCGTGGTCCGCAGTCCCGGGCCGTCGTGCAGGCAAAAGCGCTGAAGGTCGAAAACGCGGCCCAAAGCGGCGTTCCTTTCCGGAGACGATCAGGCGATGTCGCTTTCATAGCGTTCGATGATGGAATTCTGCGCCTTGAGGGACAGTTCGACAAAGATGGCGCTGTAGCCGGCCACCCGCACCACCAGACTGCGGTACTCTTCCGGCGCGGCCTGGGCCTGGCGGAGAGTCGCGTTGTCCACGAGGTTGAACTGCCAGTGGAAGCTTCCCAAATCCACAAAACTGCGGAAAAGCTGGGCCAGCTTTTTCCTGCCGTCCGGCGACTGGAACAGCTTCTGGGTGAAGCGCTGGTTGATGATTACCCCATTTGGCGCCCGCCACTGTTCGATTTTCGCTTCCGATTTCAGGGCGGCGGTGGGGCCGTGGGTGTCCATGCCGTACATCGGGGTCAAACCGTCGGACAGGGGCAAGCCGGCCAGGCGGCCGTCCGGCGTGGCGGCGGTGGCGTTCCCCAGGGCGATTTGGGCGCTGACGGAATACAGGGCGGCCCAGAAGTCGCCGCCGCGGTAATTCCGGTGCCGGTCCAGTTCGTCGAAAAATACCTTGGTCACATGCACCGCCAGATCGTCCACGGTGTCGATGTCGTTACCGAATTTCGCTATGCGGTTCAGGATGTACTGGCGGGTCGGTTCGTCGCCCTGGAAATTGCGCCGGAGCATGTCGCGGTACTCGGCCAAGGTCAGCTTGCCCTGCTCATATACCAGGGTCTTGATGGCAAGGAGGGAGTCGGCGGCCGTCGCCGTCCCCACCCCTACGGGACCGGTGGTGTTGTAGCGGGCGCCGCCGTCGGTGACGTCCCGGCCTTTTTTGATGCAGTCGTCCATGAACAGGCTGACGAAGGGGACGGGGAGAATTTTCTGGTGAATGTGGTCGGCCAGGTTGGCGTCGCAAAGTTGCAGGTCGATGGCGTGAAGCAGTTGCCGGTCGAAGCTGCCCAGCAATGCGTCGAAAGAGCCGCAGTCCTTCAGGGACAACGGTAAACCCGCCTCGACCCCGCGGTAAAGATCCCTCCCCTCGCCCAGGGTAAGCTCCAGGGCTTTGGCGAAATTGACGTAGCCGCCGTTGCATCGGGCCCAGTGGCCGTGCACGGTGATTTCGTCGCAGCCCACCGGGATGTAGTCGCGGGCGTCGGAGAGGTTCATGCCCTTTTCCCGTAGCGAACGGATGATCAATTCGTCATTGAGAATTTGGGGCATGCCGTTGCCGCAGCTGATGCTTTCCACCACCTGGTCCAGGAATTCCGGCGGCGTCCCCTTGTGGAGGCGGACGGTGAAATTGGGCTGGTGCATGCCGACGTGGTAGTTGGCTTTGAGGCAGATGTAGGAGAGCGGATTGGTGGCGTCGTTACCGTAGATGTCGACGCCGCCGACGGCGACATTCTGCCCGGAGGCGTAACCGGCGTTAATCTCGGCGACGCTGAGGCTGTCCACCCGCATGATTTCCCCGAACTTCAGAAACAGCATGTCCACCAGTTCCTGCGCCTGGTCCAGGTCGATAATTCCCGCCTCCAGGTCCCGCTTGAGGAAGGGCCACATGTACTGGTCGAAGCGGCCGGGGGTGATGGAGTAGCCGTTGCATTCGATTTGCGGGATGATTTGCAGGAACCAGAGGGACTGCATGGCTTCGCGGAAAGTCGTGGCCGGCTGCATGGGAACGCGGGCCAGGAGGTCCGCCATCCCGGCCAGTTCGGCCTTGCGTACCGGGTCGGCTTCTTCGGCCGCCAGTTCCAAAGCCAGCCGGCGGTGGCGCTCGGCATAAATCCGCGCCCCCTCGCACACTTCCAGTCCCGCGCGGTAGAACGCCGCCTTATAGGGGTATTCGGGGTCGGTCACGGACAATTTCGCCTGTTCGGCCTCGATGTCCCGGCGGATGCCGTCAATTCCCTGGTCGAGGATTTTCCGGTAGTCCATGGCCACATGGGCCAAGCCGCTCCATTCATGGGAAAAACTGAGGAGCCCGGCCGCGACCCCGGCCTTGCCCGCATCCGGCCGCAGTCCGGCGAAGAGGTCGGTGACGGTTTTACCCTTCCAGTAGTCCTCGATGGCGAAGAGGGCCGCCTTCACCTCCGGCGTAACCCGCAGGCGGTTGTGTTCGCGGGTCCAGAAGGTATCGATATCCTTCATGAAAGCCAGGTTGACATCGGGGAAGACTTCGGCGGCGCGGAATTTGCCGGCGGGGTGGCCCATGATGACCTCCCCGGGGACAATGAAAATGGGCATGCGGGAGAGCGTTTCCCTGAGGGCCATGGCCCGCTTGACGACCATGGGCAGGTTTTCGTGTTTTTTATATACCTCGGTGTAGATAACCGCCCGGTCGCAACACATGTAAGGATCCATAGCGAAAAAACTTTTTTTCAAGTTTTTCACCCGCGTTGTAGGTTCCGAGCCGATAATGCCGGGACATTTCATGCCGGGTCTCCTAAAATATAACCAATTATATTTAAAGGGGTTATATTGCGGTCGGGGAAAAATATATCATAATATATCGTGCGATATATTGTTATTATACACCATATGCCCGTTTTTGTCAGGAAAAAAGTTATAAAACTTAGGAGTATTTCTGCAAATCGCCATCGCGGCGCGGCGGCACAAAGCCTGCCGGTTCCGGCACTCTCGCTGCCGCCAACAATTCCCGCCAGTCTTCGCTGCAATACAACAACGTCCCCGCCACCACCCCTATCGGCATTAATAACATCCCCGCAAATGGTATGAAAAACAGCGCCTGCATCGCCACCCCAAACCCCATCAGCTCCCAAAAGCGCTTGTGCACCAGCAGTTTCTTGTGCCGGTAGCGTAAAAAATTCCGCGCCATGGCCGCGTCGGTATAGCCAAATCCGGCAAAATAGGCTCCTACCAAAAACAGGGGAATAAACCCCACCAATGGAATCAATAAAAACGGCAATACCAAGAGGGTGCAACACAATTGCCGCAATAAATTTTTCAGGGAATCGCCAAAACTGAGCAGCCCCGCCCGGGCCGTAAACCGTAATGGCATCCCCTCCTTAACTACCCCGCCCAGGCAAGCCACCTCCACTTTTTCCGACAGCATGTCGTTCAAGGGCGACGCGAGGGCCATTCCCACCCCGGTGAAAGTGAAGAACGCCGCCGCCAGCGCCACTACCGCCATGATGAATTTTAACAGCCAGCCCATCTTGTTCACCAGCGCCGCCAACCATCCCCCCACCGGCCCCAGGAACACCCAGTGCACCTCGTAAATTTGCCAGTTCCACAAGAAATATAGATACACCATGAATGCGAGGCCATACAAAAATATATTGGCCAATAGCGGCAATATGGCATAGCGCTTCAAACCTTGGTGCGTAAGTAAAAATCTGGCTCCGGCGAACGGCAAGCCCAAGCCGCGCCGGAAAGCGGTAAAGTTGAAAGTAGCCCGCATTCACCCTCCCCCCAAGCAAAAGTAAAGGCGCCCGTATTACCGGGCGCCCGCAAAATCAATCGCCCCCTATCGGGCAAGATTCGGTTAAAAGGTGGTAAAAAAGGTGGTAAAAAAGGTGGTAAAAAAGCGGTTAATAAAATCCAGCCTCGGGCTGGTTGCGGGGGTTCTAGGGGGGCGCAACCAGCCCCCCTGTAAAGAAGCGGTTATGTTTTAACGCAGTTAAAACGACCTCGCTTAGGAGCCAGCGAAGCGGCGCTCCGAGGGATCAAAGAAGGAACGGCGTCTAATAAAAACAATCCCATCGCCAAGCAAGGCTGGGCTTTTGCCTACTTTATTGGAGGTTTTATTCGTGGATGGTTTCCTTCCTTTTTTGATCGGTCGGAGCGCCGCTTCGCTGACTCCTAAGCGAGGTCGTTTTAACTGCGTTAAAACATAACCGCATATCAACAAGGGGAGTGGTTCCGCCCCCTTAGAATCCCCGCAACCAGCCCGGGGCTGGATTTTATTAACCACTTTTTTACCACCTTTTTACCGCTATTTTAGCAACTACCTCTACGAGCTCATCCCAACAGGGAAACTACGCCTTCTTGGCCGGGTTGGCGGCAGACGCCGGAGCGGCCGGAGCTGCCTGCGACAGGGAAGGAACCGCGCCCACATCCTTGCCGTTTAGCACATCCTGCAACCGTTGTTCATCCTGATGCGTCAAGGAAGTCTTAATCACCTTGCCGCCCGTTCCCTTCAGTTCTTCCAGCACCTTGTCCGGAGTCACTTTGCCGTACAAAACAAAGAGGAGGGAAGTGCCGGGAGTGAAGCTTTCCGCCAATTCCTTCATGAATTTGTCGTTAATCCCGAGGTCGGTCAAGGCGCCGGAGGCCGCGCCCGCGCCCGCCCCCACCGCAAAACCCAGAAGCGGATTCATGAAAATCAAACCGACCAACATGCCCCAAAATCCACCGCCCAACGCGCCGGTGGCGGTTAAATTGTACATCTGTTGCAATTTCACCTTGCCGTCCGGTTTCTTCAAAGCCACCACCGCGTCTTCGATTTCAATCAGATAATCCTTCTTCATCTGCAGCAATTTGGTACGGATTTCGTTCGCCTTGTCTTCGCCGTCATACGCCAACACAATCAAATCGCTCATCTTGCCATCTCCTGCCGGCTGCTTCTTCCCCTCGAAACTTGCTGTCAAGGCCAATGGTTAACCCGTCGTATCAGGTTATGCCAACGAATAATAAATTAGTACCGTGCCATAATCTTGAAATCCATATCCTGGAAGGCGAAGATGCAATCCGCCAATTCCAGCGTGCAAAGATAAGTCAAATCGATGCAGTCATTCTCAATCTGCCGCATCAACTCCCGCGCCCGGGCCGAATGCACGGTAATCCGCAACTCGGAATAACGCACCGCCTGTCCCGTTTCGATGAGGAAGCCCCAGTCGGAGGAAATCGCCAAGAACAGCTCCCGCACCGCCTGGTTCAAGGCGCGAATCAAGAGGGGGTGTTCGGTATATTTATGCTTGGTGGCCAAATCGCTCATCTTGTTGGCCAGGCGGAACATGTGCCGGTAAACCCAACAATTCGGCTGATAACTCCGCCCGTCCACCCAAGTCTGGAAATAATCCTTCTTGCCCCACGAACTGGCGCCCGGCATCATCTGCTGGTGGGTCGGCACTTCGCCGAGGTACTCGGAAGGCGTCACCGGCCGCACCTCCTGTTGATCGTAAAGCATCTTCTTCAGGACCGACTCGATCCACATCGGCCCCTCCTCCCACCAGTGGCCGAACAACTCGGCGTCGTAAGCCGACACGATCATCGATTTCCGGTTGGTGGTTCTGAGGACATGATTCGCCTTCACCCCGCGGTAATAGGCAAACTGCCCCGCCTGCTCGTGGACCGTTCCCTCCGCCCACATCGGATTGTAATAATCCTTTTCGCCGAGGCTGCCGCCCTTCTTGGTGATGCGGTAATACTTAATCCCGGTGTTCCGCCGGACATTCGCGGTATGGAAATATTCCGGCAGATAATCCCAGTCCGCCTCGTAACCCAGGTCGCGGTACCATTCCTTGTAATTCGGGTGCCCGGGGTAACCGCCTTCCCTGGACCACACCGAAGCCCGGGTCTCCTCGTCAATCCCGAAGAACGCCACGCCGTTCGGGGAAATCACCGGCGCGTCGGTGCCGAAGAAGGACCGGGTATCGCCTTCGGTTATGCCGTTGGCGTTTACGAGGGCCCACTTGATGCCGGCGTCGGCCAGGTATTTGTCAATCCCCGGGGTGAAAGCGTTTTCAGGGAGCCATATTCCCCGGGGCGGCCGGCCGAAAACCCGGGTGTATTGATTCGCGCCCGTTTTAATCTGCCCCCGCACCGCTTCCGGCATGTGTTTGAAGAGGGGGAGGATCATGTGGGTGGCGGCGCAGGTGATGACCTCGATTTTCCCCATGTCCTGGAAGTCGCGGTAACCCCGGGTCAGGTCGCCTTCATAGGCGTCGAAAACTTCTTTGGCGATCCAGAAACGGTGCAGGGTCTGTTCGATGGTGTTATACCACGGCTTTCCCTTGGAGTTGTCCCGTTCCCGGGTGGCCAGGCGGATCAATTCGTCAATGTGCCGCGCCGCCCGCATCTTGAGTTCCGGCGTCTGCATCATGGACAGGAGGGAGGGGGTCAGGGACAAAGTGATGCGGAAGTCGATCTTGTCCTTTTCCAACCGCCAGAACAGGTTCAACAGCTGGGTATACACCGACACCACCGCTTCCATGAACCACTGTTCCTCCAGCGGCACGTCGTATTCGGGGTGGTGGATGAAGGGGAGGTGCTGGTGCAGGACCAGGGACCAGTAGCCCTTTTCCTCCTGGGCGTAATGGGTGCGGTTTTTCCAATAGTTGTATTGGTTGAAGCGCCAGTCGGAAGTGGGCACGTCGAGGATGACGTTATTCGGGTCGACCTCGATGGAAGGCCATTCGGCATATTTCTGCTGGGTGGTGCGGGAGTCCTTGGGGGCGAAGACGGAATTGGAGCGGGCGATCATTTCGAAGTATTCGGTGCCGTTGGCGCGGTAGCCCAACTCGGCGATGTAATCGTTGTCCGGCTTTACCTTGATCCAATACTCGTTTTTGTCATTGAGATAATCGTCGACCTCGACCAGATCTTGGAAGTTGAAGCCGTCGAATTCGATGCCGGTCACTTGGTAAACGCGCAGGATGAGCCGGTTTTTGCTGATGAAGTCGGTGCCGAATTTTTCCGCCAGGTTTTTCTTGCAGCCGGCGTCCACTTCCCACAAGACGTAAATGGTCTCGGGATCGCGGGGGACCAGATACAGGTAGGTCTGGCTGTAAAACGGGTCCAGATACGGCACTTCCTTGAGGAGTTCGAGATCCGGCTTCACTCTGATCCCTTCCTCTCCTGGAATATTGTCGCCTGGTTTCAAACCGTCGTCATAGGTTACCGCGCTGGCCCGTTGCACTCCGGTATTCGCCGATACTCTCCCGCCGGTGCGGAGAACGTCGGGGAATTCGGCCGGTCGCTTGGACAACTCCTCTTCGGCGGCGACCGCCTTCATATCCATTGGCGGCGTTTCGGCCGCGGCGGCGGCGGTTAGGCCGTGCGTCCCCACGCCCACCCCGACCGGGGCGCCCGGGGGTGGGGTCTGCATTGCCATTCCCGCCTTCTCCTCACCCAGGGCGGAATGCATGGGAGGGCGGGTGACGGTGACGGAAGGAGTGACGGGGTCGCCTTTCGGCAAAGGGGGGGTGACCGGGGTCGGGGGAACGGAGGGTTGGTCTTTTTTATTTTCGTCAGACATCGTTACTCCTCAAGAAAACCGCTGTTGCGACAGGACACACCGGCGACGGAAGGGAATAGTGGCGAAGGTTAACGCCATACGCCCTAACCATAGGCGAAACCCGGTAAAAACGCAAGCGAACTTTCCGCGGATGCCAGGGCGGTTTTTTTCGGCTCCTATCCCCGTTCACCCTGTCCTGACCGTGACCAAATCGAGGAAATCCTCGGGATCGATCTTATCCACCATCAGGACCAAAATCCGCCGTTCCTCCAGCATTTGAATCGCTTCGCTCACCACCTGCGACAGATCTTCGACACTGACGTTATGGAACATAACATTCAATTTTTCGATTTTTTCCAGCCTGGCCGACATCTCCTGCAACTTATAGTGCAGCGCCAGGTGCAGCAGCAAATTGGCGCGGGCCTTTTCCAGCGTATCCGGCCGCTTGTCCAGGTTTTCCATTTCGAAATTATTCCGGTCGGCAAAGGAGTTGATGCTGCTTGCCAAACCTATCACCTCCTCCTCGCTCGGCGGCACATAATCCGCTCCCGCCGCCCCGGCCGCGGCGACGGCTTCGTCGACCTTCCGCTGGAGTTCGGCGATGCGGCGTTCCAGTTTGCCCTTCCGGTCGAACAAGCGGCTGTGGCGTCCCCAGCGGAGGGGCGTAATCAGGTGGTTCCACCACTTCAAACGGGCCACGGCGAAGGGCATGGACTGGGGGGGGAAAACGCCGGACTTGATGCTGTCCGCCTTCTGGCTGATTTGTTCGGAGGAGCGGATCACCACCCCCCACACGGTCCAGGCCAAAAGCACCGCGAAAAAGACGAACGACGCCTTGGCCAGCCCGGGCTTGCCGAAAATATACAGGGCCACGGAAATAAGCAGGGTGATGATCAGGCTGGCGAAGGAGGTGGCGGGGGTGTCGTCGAGGTTGCTGCCGCCGCGGGAAATCATGTCGTCGCCCGTGCGCTGGCAGAAAAAGTCGAATAAATTGGGGACATGCAGCACGTCTTCCCGCGATTCGTTGGATGCGTCCATTCGCTCTCATCCCCCCACTTGATATAAACGCATGGCCAAGTCTCTCGGCGCCACCCCCACTTTCACGCCGTTTTCCCTAAGGCGTTCGCCGCAGCGTTGCATGAGACTGTTTTTCGCCGTGTCCGGCGTGTTGTTCTCCTTGGACAGATGCGCCAGGACAATCCGCCTCAGCCGGTTTCCCGGCAGCCCGTACAACAAATCCGCCGTCTCGCCGTTCGACAGGTGTCCGTGCCTTCCCCGAATCCGCGCCTTGAGGGAAGGGGGATAGCGGCGGTTTCCGGCCAGCATGCCGGGGTCGTAATTGCTTTCCAGAAAGACAAAGTCCAGACCGCCCAGGTGATCCGCCAGCCCGGGAAAAACATGCCCGAGATCGGTGTAAATGCCGCAGCGCCGGCCGTTCCTTTCCACCGTCACCACCACCGGTTCGGCGCCGTCGTGGGGGGTGGGGATGAAGGAGAACTTCAGCCCCGCCGCCAGGAGTCCCCCGTCGGGGTCGATAACCTCGACCTGAACGTCCCCGAGATTCGCTCCCGCCGCTTCGCGGCTTCCCCGGGTCATCCACAGCTTCCAGCCGTGCCGCCGTTGCAGTATGCCGGCGCTGCGGACGTGGTCGTCGTGATCGTGGGTGACGATGATTCCCTGCACCAGGGCGGGATTTCCGCCGGCGGCGTTGATGTTGTCGATCACTTTTTTGCCCGACAGCCCGGCGTCGATCAACACCGCCCCTTCCGGGCTTTGCACATAATATGAATTCCCCGACGACCCGCTGGCCAGGGAGGCAACCATCATCGGCATCTCGATTCACCTCGCTACCGTTTCCAAAGCCAAACCGTCGCGAACCCCGGCCTCGTACAGCCGGTCGGCCCGCGCCGCGATCATTACCGCGTTGTCGGTGCACAGGGCCATTGGCGGCACCGCCAGACTTATTCCCCCCTTCGCCGCCGCCGCCGCCATTTTCGCGCGGAGGTAGCCGTTCGCCGCCACCCCGCCGCCCAGGGCCAGCCATTTCACCCCGGCGCCCTTCGCCGCCGCCAGGGAGCGGCTTACCAGCGCGTGGGTCACCGCCTCCTGGAAGGAAGCGGCCGCGTCCTTCACGCCCTGGTCGTCCAGGAGGAGTTCGCCTTTCCTGCCCGCCCGGCCGCGGGCCGCGTACATGACCGCCGTCTTCAGGCCGCTGAAGGAGAAGTTCTCGCCGTCAGGCGGCAGACAGGTCTGGCGCCAATTATAGGCTTGGGGATTACCCTCCCGCGCCGCCTTTTCGATGCGGGGTCCCCCCGGGAAGCCCAGGCCCAGCAATTTCGCCGCTTTGTCGAAGGCTTCGCCGGCCGCGTCGTCGAGGGTTGAGCCGAGGCGCTTCATGCTTTGGCGGCCGTGGGCCGGGTTTTCGACGAGGTACAAATTGGTGTGTCCGCCGGACACCACCAGGGCGACATAGGGTGATGCCAGTTCCGGCGTGGCGAATTCCGCCGCCGCGATGTGGCCTTCGATATGGTCGACCCCGATGAGGGGTTTGTCCCAGGCGAGGGCCAGGGCTTTGGCGGCCGACACTCCCACCAGCAGGGCGCCGATGAGTCCGGGGCGGTTCGTGACCGCGACGGCGGAAATTTCCGTTGGGGTGATTCCGGCGTCGGCCAGGAGTTTGTCGACGCCGGGGAGGAGGCATTCCATGTGGGCGCGGCAGGCGACTTCGGGGACGACGCCCCCGTAAGCGCGGTGGAGGTCGATTTGGCTGGCGACGAATTGGGCCAGGACCTCGCGGCCGTTTTTAAGGATGGCGCCGGCCGTTTCGTCGCAGGATGATTCCAGGGCCAGGATGATGGTGTCGGGCATTAATCAATACTACCTTATTACTGGACTTTTGCAAAATCACCATTCAAACCGCCGAATGGCGATTTTGTAAAAGTAAAAAACCCCTGAAACACAGGCAAAAACGATTTTTGCCAAGTGGCGATTGGCGGTTTAATCGGCACTTGGCAAAACTTCAGTTATAGACGCCTTAAAACGCATCCCGTTCGATGATGCGTCCCGGCGTGGCCACTTGGTGCATCGGCACGTCATTTTCAGCGACCGGGATGGCCGGGTAAATTTGAAAATCGTAAGCCACTCCCACCCGGTGAATTTCCCCGTATTTACGGAACAAGTGGTCATAAACTCCCGCGCCTCTCCCCAGGCGATCGCAATTTTCCGAAAAACAGCGTCCCGGCACAACCGCCAATTGAATTTGTTCGCCTTTGGCTTCCAGGCACGAATCGTCCGGCGTTAGTATCCCGCCTTTGCCCCGCTGCAACTGCCGGTCGAGATCTTCGACGTAGCGAAACGAAATCTGCGAACCTCCGTGCCAAACCGGCAGGGCCAGGACGCCTCCTTCTTCCAGCCAGCGCTGCATGAATTCGGTTATGTCGGCTTCGTCGGCCAGGGCGGCATAGCCCAGGATGGGTCCGGTGGCGTGTTCCAGCGCCACGTCCCAAAGTTGTTCCAGCAGTTCTTCATCCCGGCGTTGGCGGGTAGCCGGCGGATTCAGGGCGAATTGTTCGGCCGCGACCTTCCGCCAGCGTTTTTTTAGTTCGATTGCAGCGTCGGCGGCGCGGTCATATTCGCCGGGGTTTTCAGGCATGGTTTTTTCACCCTTCGTTTTCCACGTGCATCAGGGATTCCACCCGGTACTTGCTCAGATTTTTTCTCCCGTGCAGGAAGTCGAGTTCGATTAGGAAGCCCAGGCCGCAGACCGCGCCGCCTTCGCGTTCGACCAATTTGACCATGGCTTCGGCGGTGCCGCCGGTGCCGAGGAGATCGTCGACGACCAGGACTTTTTCGCCGGGCTTGATGGCGTCCTGGTGCATGTGGAGGATGGCGGTGCCGTATTCCAGTTCGTAGGCCTGTTCGTGGGTTTTCCAGGGGAGTTTGCCGGGTTTGCGGATGGGTACGATGCCCCAGCCGAGTTTGTAGCCGATGGCGGCGGCGAACATGAAGCCGCGCGCTTCGGCGGCGCAGACTTTATGGGCGCCGCATTTGCCGAAATTGTCGGCGAACCAGTCCACGGCGTATTTGAAGGCTTTGGGGTCTTCCAGCACCGGGGTGATGTCTTTGAAATAAATGCCCGGTTTGGGGAAATCCTTGATGGTGCGGACGATGCGGTTAAGGTCCATGTTTACGCTCTTTCCTGGGAAAGAAGGGGGAAAACTGCGTTCAGGCGCTAAAAAATACGGTGGAAGTGGGACAAACATTTATAATGGATACGGGAATGTTTGCAAAGAAAAAGATGACGGGGAGGGAGGAACGGAGGCGAACATTTTATGGAAGAACTGGAGTTTTGCAAAATCACCATTCAAACCGCCGAATGGCGATTTTGTAAAAGTAAAAACCCCGGAAATTCAGGCAAAAACGATTTTTGCGAAGTGGCGATTGGCGGTTAAATCGTCACTTCGCAAAACTTCAGGAAGAACGGAGGCGAACATTGGCGGCAGTTTCTCCTCCATTCAAGAGCCGGCCGCCCGGTCCCACCGCTTCCCATACAGCCGCACCAGCTCCCGCCGCACCGCCAGATGCTCCCGCAAACTCAACTCCGGGTCCAACTCCAAAAGCGCCGCGGCAAAACGCCGCGCATCCACCATAATCTCCAAATCCCCCCCCAAATCCACCAGCCTGAGCCCCGACCCGCCGCTCTGCCGCAACCCCACCACCTCCCCCGGCCCCCTAATCCGCAAATCCGCCTCGGCAATCGCAAAACCGTCCGCCGACTTCAGTAGTGCCTCCAAACGCAACCCCGCCTCCCCCTCCCTCGCATCCGACAACATGATAAACCACCCCTGGCTCACCCCCCGCCCCACCCTCCCCCGCAACTGGTGCAACTGCGCCATCCCGAACCGCTCCGCGTCCTCCACCACCATCACCGTCGCATTCGGCACATCCACCCCCACCTCCACCACAATCGTCGACACCAACGCGTCAATCGCCCCCGCCCGAAACCGATCCATTATCTCCGCCTGCTCCCCGCGTTTCATCCTGCCGTGCAGTATCTCCAAACGGTAATCCTTCAACACCCCGTCCGCCAAAGCGCGTAAAGTCGCCACCGCCGACCTTAAATCGATCTCCTCCGACTCCTCCACCAACGGACACACCACAAACCCCTGCCGCCCCGCCGCCAACTCCCGCCTGAAGATCTTCCAGCCCTCGCCTGGGTTCGTCTTCGAGGCCAGAACCGTCTTGATCGGCTTCCGACCGGGCGGCAAAGTGTTTATCACACTGAGGTCAAGATCCCCATAAGCCGACAACGCGAGACTCCGCGGAATCGGCGTCGCCGTCATCACCAGGGTGTCCGGCCGCACCCCCTTCCTGGCCAAGTCAATCCGCTGCCGCACCCCGAACTTGTGCTGCTCGTCAATCACCACCAGGCCGAGATCGCGAAAAACCACGCTGTCGGAAATAGCCGAATGCGTAGCGGAAACAATGTCCAAAGTGCCGTTGGCGAGACGTTCCAAAACCAGACGCCTCTCGACCGTGGACATCCCCCCCACCAGCAAACCCACCGAAACGCGGGCGTTGTCGCTGTTGGCCAGGAAACGGGTGAAGGTGTCGTAATGCTGCCGCGCCAGAAGGCTCGTCGGCGCCATGATGCAGGCCTGGGCCTTGTTGGCCACGGCCGCCAGGAGGGCGTACATGGCGACGGCCGTCTTGCCGCTCCCGACGTCCCCCTGCAGAAGGCGCTGCATGGGAAGGGGGCTCTGCATGTCCCGGACGATTTCCCCCACCGCCTGATCCTGCGCCGGAGTAAGCCGAAAGGGAAACAGCCGGCGGATGCGGGCGTCCAGTTCGGGACCAATCGCGAAGCGCCGGCCGGGGATGTCGTGCAGGGCGTGCCGGCGGGCGGCGAGGACGGTCAGTTGCAGGAAAAAGCATTCGCCCCACACCAAACGTTCGCGGGCGCGCCGGGCGGCTTCGGGATTTTCGGGGAAATGCATGTTGCGAATGGCCCAGGCCAGTTCGGGGAAATTCTTCTCCGGCGGAATGACCTCCCTGAGGGGGTCTTCGAGATCGGTCAGGCGGGTGTCCAGGGCATACGCCATGGCGGCCCGCCAGACCGCCTGATTCAGGCTCCCGGTACAGGGGTACACCGGCACGATGCGGCCGAAGTTCAAGCTGGAGGAGGGGTCCCAGTTGGAAGCGTCGACGTTGGGGGGAAGCACCTCGTAGAGAGGATGGTCCAAATGCAGCTTGACCCCGACCCGGCGGGCCTTGCCGTGCAGAAGCACCCGCCGCCCGGCCAGCTTGTCCTTGAGCCAGGGCTGGTTGAACCAGACCACTTCCAGCATCCCGCCCGAGCCGTCGGTGAATTCGGCGGTGGTTATCGAGGTGGGGGGCTTCCGGCCGGAAAGGGTGCGGCTGCGTTTAGTAATGGCGCGCTCGTTAACCGAGATGGCGGTGGCGAGAATGGTGGCGGGGCGGTCGTCCGGGCAATTGGCGATGGTGAACATGTTGGAGCGGTCGGCGAGGTCGCGGGGGAAGGTCCAGATTAAGTCGCGGACCGTGGCGATGTCCAGACGGGCGAAATCCTCGGCCCGGGCGGGACCGACGTGCTTGAGGTATTGGATGCTGTCGTCCAAGGGGGAGGTCATAATTGTCCAGAACAAAAAACGGGGAAAGCAAAAATGAAACATGCTGATTATACCGGGGAAGCCGGCGACCACAACTAAATTAGGCGAACCGTTCGCGGTCACGGTTCAAGTTCGCCGCCATTGTATTCGACAGCGATTTTACGCGGATTTTGAGGCTAAAACGGCTGTGTCCACAACTTTTTTCGTTGACTTCAGCCGCGAATGCCGGGATATTGGCCGAAGCGCTGACGTGACGGATCTACGGGTTACGCGTAGGGTCCCTGCGGCAAGGCAAAGTGAAACGCCAAAGAGTACCGAGCTCTTATTTACCTCAACTCATCAGTGAAAGGACCAAGCAATGTCGGAAATCATGTTGGTGCAAGGCAGGGAAATCCTGGACTCGCGCGGCAACCCCACCGTCGAAGTCGACGTCATCACCTCCTGCGGCTCGTTCGGCCGCGCGGCCGTTCCCTCCGGCGCCTCCACCGGCGAACACGAGGCGGTCGAACTCAGGGACGGCGACAAGAAACGCTACGGCGGCAAAGGCACCCTGAAGGCGGTCAAGAACGTCAACGAGAAAATCGCCCCCCTCCTCCTCGGCATGGACGTCACCGATCAAATCGCCATCGACAACGCGATGATTGCCGCCGACGGCACCAAGAACAAGGGGAAATTCGGCGCCAACGCGATTCTCGGCGTCTCCCTCGCCTGCGCCAAGGCCGCGACCGACTGCGTCGGCCTCCCCCTCTACCGCTACATCGGCGGCGCCTACGCCCATACCCTGCCCGTCCCCATGTGCAACATCATCAACGGCGGCGCCCACGCCGACTCGTCCGTCGACTTCCAGGAATTCATGATTCAGCCGGTCGGCGCCCCCTCGTTTTCCGAGGGCCTGCGCTGGGCGACGGAAATTTTCCACACCCTGAAAGGCATCCTGAAGAAAAAAGGCCTCGCCACCGCGGTCGGCGACGAAGGCGGCTTCGCCCCCAACTTCCCCGACAACGAAGCTCCCCTCAAGGCGATTATGGAAGCGATCAAAGGGGCGGGATTCAAGCCCGGCAAGGACGTCACCATCGCCATGGACCCGGCCGCGTCCGAATTTTTCACCGGCGGCAAGTATGTCTTCAAGAAGTCCACGAAAGAGGCCAAGACCGCCCAGCAGATGGTTGAATACTGGGAAATGCTGGTCGACAAGTATCCCATCATCTCCATCGAGGACGGCCTGGAACAGAACGACTGGAAGGGCTACGAACACATGACGAAGACCCTCGGCAGCCGCCTGCAGATTGTCGGCGACGACTTCTTCGTCACCAACACCGAGCGCCTCGCCAAGGGAATTTCCATGGGCTGCGCCAATTCGATTCTCATCAAGGTGAACCAGATCGGCACCCTGACGGAAACGCTGGCGGCGATTGAAATGGCGAAGAAGGCGAACTACACCGCCGTCGTCAGCCACCGCTCCGGCGAAACGGAAGACGCCACGATTGCGGACATCGTCGTCGGCACGAACGCGGGGCAAATCAAGACCGGCTCCCTCTGCCGCACCGACCGCATCTGCAAATACAACCAGCTCCTCCGCATCGAAGAGGAATTGGAAGGCGCCGCGAAGTACGCCGGGAACGACGCATTCTACAATATCGACCGGAAGGCGTAAGCCGGACGGAGGCCTGGGGGGGGGAGAGACCGGGCGGAAGCAAGTTTTACCAAACAACTGGGGCGGTAAAAATCAGGGCGGAATCCGGGGCGGGCCGGATTCCGCCGTTTCGTCGGATTATTGCCAAATTATTTCAAACCCATTATTTCATAAATCCGTTTCATGTCCAAAGCCTCGCGCAAGGACTCGGCCAGTAGGTTGTACTGGCGCTCCTTATAGGCGGTCTGATCCAAACGGTTATGATCCGACAGGCTGATCCCGCGTTCGGACAATAATTTCCAGGCCAGCCGATCGCCAATTTCGCCGCTGTCGAAAAGGCCGTGCACGTAGGAGCCGAACACCCTCCCTGCCGCCGCGCCGTCCAGTGTTTCCCCCGTCAGGCCGTTCACCCTGGCCAACACCTCCGCTTCGCCGGACAAGCGGGTCGCGCCCATGTGGATTTCGTAGCCTTCGAAACAACAGCCGGACAGAAAAGAGAAATAGCCGTCCAGCGGGGCGATATTCCCCTTCACCCTCGCCCTCACCTTGCCCCTCTCGAAGACGGTGTGAACGGGCAGCAGTTCCATTCCCCGCATTTCGCCGCCGCCTTCCATGCCGTCCGGGTCGGAAATGCTCAGGCCCAGCATCTGGAAGCCTCCGCAAATCCCCGCCAGGATCATTCCTGTCGACACCAGGTGCTTTAACAGGGCCTCAAAGCCGGTCTGCCGCAGCCAAAGCAGATCGCCCTGGGTGTTTTTGCTGCCGGGGATGATGCACAAGTCCGGGCGGCCCAGCCGGTTCGGGCTGTCGACATAACGCACCCCGATGGCGGGATGCCGGTCCAGGGCGGAAAAATCGGTGAAATTGGACATGCGGGGCAGGCGGACAACCGCGCAATCGAGCAATTTTTTATCGAAGTCGCTGGCGCCGATGTGGTCGGAGAGGCTGTCCTCGTCGTCGATGTAAACCTTGAGGTGGGGGACCACGCCGATGACCGGAACGCCGGTGAGGTCTTCGAGTTGTTTGAGTCCGGGCTTGAGTATGTCGACGTCGCCCCTGAATTTATTGATGATGCATCCGCGCACCCGGGCCTTGTCCTCCGGCGGCAGCAGGGCCATGGTTCCGTACAGGCTGGCGAAGACGCCCCCCCGGTCGATATCCCCGACCAGCAGGACGGGGGCGTCGGCCATCCTGGCGACGCCCATATTGACGATGTCGTTGTCGGCAAGGTTGATTTCAGCCGGACTCCCCGCGCCTTCGATGACGATGAGGTCGTATTTTCCGCAGAGGGTGTCGTAAGCCCGGCGGATATGGGGGAGGAATTCCGGTTTCCGGCGGTAGTACTCGCTGGCGGGGATATTGGCGAAAATCTCCCCATTGAGGATCACCTGGCTGTGGGCGTCGCCGGTGGGTTTGAGGAGAATCGGATTCATGAGGGCGGAGGGTTCGGTCCCGGCCGCTTCGGCCTGGGCGACTTGGGCCCGGCCCATTTCCAGGCCGTCCTTGGTGATGAAGCTGTTCAGGGCCATATTCTGGCTCTTGAAGGGGGCGACGGTGTAGCCGTCCTGACGGAAGATGCGGCAGAGACCGGTGACGGTGAAGCTCTTGCCGGCGCTGGAGGAGGTGCCTTGAATCATGATGGCTTTGGACATGGAGCCTTATTCCTTATGGTGGTTAAGAGCCTGTTGGTGCCTCCGAGCGGCAATGGCGTCTACAAATCCGGTCCTCTATAACAGAGTTCTCAGCGCCTGCAAAAGGCGCGTATGATCGGCTCTTGTCCTAACCGCGACCCGATAGAACCCAGGCCGGAGGCCGGGGAAATTGCGGCAATCGCGAATAAGCATTCCCCGTTCGGCCAGTTCCTCGCCGAGATGATGGTGGTCCGAATAGAAGAAAACATAATTCGCTTGCGAAGGAAATACGCGTAACGGCAATTGACCCAGGTTCGCCAAAAGCCAGCGCCGTTCCGATCGGAGGAAGGCCAGGCTGTCCCGTACATAATCCTCCGCCGTCAGGGCGGCGAGGCCGGCGGCTTGGGCGAAGACCGACACCGCCCAGGGTTGGCCCGCCAGGTGCAAACGCTCCACCAAGGCGGAGTCGCCCGCCACGGCATAACCCAGGCGCACGCCTGCCATGCCATACAGTTTAGTGAAGCTGCCAAGAATAAGCAATCCCGGGCTGGCGGTTACCTCGCCAAGTAGCGAAAAACTCCGAGGGTCGTCGGTGAATTCGAGGAAGCATTCGTCGACGACGAGAAAGGTTCCGGCCGCTCTGGCGCGGGTGAGGATGCGGCGGAGTAGGGCCGGTTCGATAAGCAGGCCGGTGGGATTGTTCGGTTGACAGAGGAAGAGGAGGTCGAGCCCGGGGTTGATTGCCGCGAGGATATTCTCGCGGAGCTGAAAGCCGTCCTCTTCGCGAAGGGCATGGCGGCGCACTTCGCAGTCGGCGGCGGCGAGGGCGCGTGCGTACTCGGCGAAGCTGGGGGCGGTAAGGAGGGCGGCCTTGGGCCGCAAGGTGGAGACCAAACGGAAGATAAGGTCGGCGGCGCCGTTACCTAGATAGACCTGTTCCGCCGGCACCCCGAGACGGCGGGACAAAGCGGCGGCGAGTTCGCGGCAGAGGGGGTCGGGGTAGGGAGTGGCGTGGTCGACGGCCTGGTGCAGGGCGGCGCGAACCGCATCGGGCAGGCCGAAGGGGTTGAGGCTGGCGGAGAAGTCGAGCGGGTCGCGGCCGTGCCGTTCCTTATAAGAAGTGATATCCCCGCCGTGAATTATTTCCATCTGCCCTCCTGTAGATATACCGGGATATTTCCAACTTCATGGCCCGAGGTAACACATCAAGAAAATCCACAGCAGCCATAAAAAAATCCAGGCGGAAGCAAAAAGCAATTTTTGCGTCCGCTTGATGTCCTCCGCCTCGATTTCCCGATTGGCGTCGCCTAGATGCGGCTTATGCGACACCCTGCCGCCATAAGCGGAATCCCCGCCCAGGCGTATCCCCAAGGCGCCGGCGCAGGCCGCTTCGGGATGGGCGGAATTGGGGCTGGGGTGTTTCTTGCGGTCCCGCCAAAACACCCGGGCAGCGCCGTGAAAATTCAGGCCGCAAAACAGGGTCGCAAAAATCAGGCAGAGGCCGGTCAGCCTGGCCGGAATAAAATTCGCCACATCGTCCAATCGCGCCGCCACCCGACCGAAATAAAGATAACGGTCGTTCCTGTACCCCAACATGCTGTCCATGGTATTGACGGCTTTGTACAACATCGCCAGGGGAACCCCGCCGAGGGCGTAATAGAACAGCGGCGCGATAACCCCGTCCGAGGCGTTCTCCGCCACCGTTTCAATGGTCGCCCGGGCAATCTCTCCCGGCGGCAGATTGGCCGTATCCCGGCCGACGATGCGGCCGACCGCGTCGCGGGCTCCGGCGCGATCGGTTCGGGCCAGGCCGTGGTAAACCGCGTCGGCGGCGTCGGCGAGGCCCATGCAGGCCCGGGG
>JAVBTZ010000245.1:0-11499 GCA_031555915.1 Planctomycetota bacterium | reverse complement strand
CCGGCTCCCCCCGCCAGCCCGACCGCGGCGGGACGGGCGGCGGCGGCGCCGTCCTGATCGGCGCCGCGGCCCTCGCCGCCGCCATGCACGGGGCCCAGAAGGCTTCGCACATCAAGGACAAGCTGATTGAAATGACCCACCTCAACGAAACGTTGTACTCCAGCGGCATCGCCTGCTCCTGCGAAGGCAAGAAGACGAGTTCGGGGAACTACCTCATCAACCTGCTTCTCGCCAACGTCTGCAAGCAGAACGTCACCCGCTTCCCTTACGAAATCACCCGCCTGGCCGAAGACATCGCCGGCGGCCTGATGGTGACGGCGCCGTCGGAGAAGGATCTCCGCCACCCGAAGCTCGGGCCGGTCATCGACAAGTACCTGAAGGGCGTGGACAGCGTGCCGACGGAAGATCGCCTCCGCATTCTGCGTTTGATTGAAAACCTCACCCTCGGCACGGCGGCGGTCGGCTACCGCACCGAATCGATGCACGGGGCGGGTTCGCCGCAGGCGCAGCGGATCATGATTGCGCGCCAGGGCAACATCGAGGCGAAAAAACAGTTGGCAAAGGACATCGCGAAGATAAAATAAGTTCGGGCGCCACGAGGGATTTTAAAAGGTGCGTCATATTCCGAACGTGTAAATCTTGGCGGATTTGGGCGGCGCATATTGCAAAATATGCGCCGCTGTTTTTTACCGGGACCCAGGATAAGGACAAGGGCATGAAGATAGCGGTGAAGTATTGCGGGGGCTGTAATCCGTATTACGACCGGGTGGCGGAAGTGGAGAAGTTGCGGCGGGAATTTCCCGAGGCGGAGTTTGTCGGCGCGGGGGAGTATGAGGGGGGGGATTTGTCCGAGTCGGCGGCCAAACCCGATCTGGTGCTGGTGGTGTGCGGCTGCCAGGCGGCATGCGCGGAGCACCGGCGGCTTACCGGCATAAACGGTAAAATAATCATGGCGGGAGTGGGCGACTTCGCCAAGGCGCGGGAGCGGCTTCGCGCCGTATATAATGACAGCGGAACGAAGTTGTGAAAAGGAGAAGGCATGAGCCGTATCGAAAAGGATTCCCTAGGGGAACGCGAACTGCCGGACGACGTCTATTATGGCGTGCAGACCCTGCGGGGCTATGAAAACTTCTACATCACCGGCCTCCCCATTTCGCGGGAGCCCGCCCTGGTCAAGGCTTTCGGCTATGTGAAAAAAGCCGCCGCCCTCGCCAACCTGGACTGCGGAATATTGGATAAAGGCATTGGCGAGGCCATCGTGAAAGCTTGCGACCGCCTCATAGCCGGCGAGTTTTTGGACCAGTTCATCACCGACTGCATCCAGGGCGGCGCCGGCACCTCGGTCAATATGAACGCCAACGAAGTCATCGCCAACGTCGCCCTGGAAATGTCGGGGAAGCGGAAAGGGGACTACGCCAGCATCAACCCGAACGATCACGTCAATTGTTCGCAAAGCACCAACGACACCTACCCCACCGCCTTCCGCCTCGCCCTGATAATGCGCCTGAAGCACTACGCCGCCACCCTCGAACGGCTCAGGAACGCCTTCCAGGACAAAGGGGTTGAGTTCAACCGGGTCCTGAAAATGGGCCGCACCCACCTGCAGGACGCCGTCCCCATGTCCCTCGGGATGGAATTCCACGGCTTCGCCACCAATATCGACGAAGAAATCGGCCGGGTGAACGATTCCTGCCGCCTGCTCTGCGAAATCAACCTCGGCGCCACCGCCATCGGCACCAAAGTCAACGCCCCGCCGAACTATCCCGAATTGGCAGTTAAGCACCTCCGCGAACTCACGGGGATAGAATTCACCCTGGCGCAGGACCTGATCGAAGCCACCTCCGACACCGGCGCCTACGTCCAACTTTCCGGCGTCATCAAACGGACCGCGGTGAAATTGACGAAAATCTGCAACGACCTCCGCCTCCTTTCCTCCGGTCCCCGCTGCGGCCTGAACGAAATCAACCTGCCCCGCCTCCAGCCCGGTTCCTCCATCATGCCGGGGAAGGTAAACCCCGTCATCCCCGAAGTGGTCAATCAATCCGCCTTCCTCGTCATCGGCCTGGATACGACGGTCGCCCTCGCCGCCTCGGCCGGGCAGCTGCAACTGAACGTCATGGAGCCGGTCATCAGCTACGCCCTCTTCACTTCCATCAACACCATGCAAAACGCCGTCAAGACCCTGGCGGACAAATGCGTCGCGGGGATTACCGCCAATGCCGAATACACGGCGGCGATGGTCATGAACGCCATCGGCATCGTCACCCAGCTGAACCCCCTCCTCGGCTACAAACAATGCGCCGACATCGCCAAGGAAGCGTATGCGAATAACAAGTCGCTGCATGACATCGTGGTGAAGGAACGCGGGTTATTGTCGCAGGAAAAATGGGATGAGCTGTTTTGCTTCGAAAACCTCATCAATCCCGGCTATTTCAAATAATCGTCCGCTCATATACTCGCCGCGTCCATGCCAAACGGCGGCGTGAATTACGGCCAAGCATTTTGGGCAAACCCTTAACTCCGGATTTTAACCCAGAGGATATGGAATTTAACGATGACACAAAGAACACAGAGAAGCAGCGAATGGCGCCGTCTCTCCGTGAACTTTGTGTCCTCTTTCTTCGACGTTTGCGGCTATTGACAAGCAATTTAATCTGTGGTAGGATATAAACGTTAAGGGGTAAGTCGGCGCACGCCCATCGCGCCGGGCGTTTTTTTACTCGGCCCTCCCTTCGCAGATTGGCAATAAAAATTCGTATAATGAGAATGGCAAAGGGTTAAGCCGCGTGGTATAGTGTGGTGACGGGATAAACCGGCGCCAATAAAAACCGCACCCAACCCACACAACCGCTTCCGCGCCCGCTGTCCAGAGCGACATCACAGACCCATCCTTCACCCGCTGGCGCCCACCCAGGAGCATTCATGTCGCAACCTATTCTCGCCATGAAGGGCATTTCCAAGGCTTTTGCCGGCGTCCCCGCGCTTAGGGAAGTTTTCTTCGACCTTTGCCGCGGCGAGGTCCATGCCCTGATGGGTGAAAACGGCGCCGGCAAATCCACCCTCATGAAAATCCTCACCGGCATCTACACCCGGGACGCGGGAGAGATCCTGCTGGACGGAAAACCAATCACCTTCGCCAATCCCCGCGAAGCCCAGGAAGCCGGCATCGTCATCGTGCACCAGGAATTGAACCTCATGCCGCACCTGACCGTGGCGCAGAACATCTTCATCGGCCGGGAAAAAATGCGGGGGAATTTCATCGACGATCCGCAACTGGTCAAGGACGCCCGGGCGCTTTTCGGCCTCTTGAATATCGACATCGATCCCGCCGCCACCATGGGAAACCTAACGGTCGGCAAGCAGCAGATGTGCGAAATCGCCAAAGCCATTTCCACTGACGCCCGGATTATCGTCTTCGACGAACCCACGGCCGCCCTCACCGACAAGGAAATCAACGAGCTGTTCAAAATCATCGAGGACCTCCGGCGGAAAAACATCGGCATCATTTACATTTCCCACCGCATGGATGAAATCAAGCGCATAACCGACCGGGTGACGGTGATGCGGGACGGCGAATACGTGGGCACCCTGACCACCCGTGACTGCACCAAGGACGACATCATCAAGATGATGGTGGGCCGGGTGGTTTTCGAAACGGCGAAGACCTGTTCGAATGTTCCGGCGGATGCGCCGGTGGTGTTGAAGGTCGAGAATTTGCAATCGGGGCGCATGGTGAAGGATGTCTCCTTTGAATTGAAACAGGGGGAGATCCTCGGCGTCGCCGGCCTGATGGGGGCGGGGCGCACCGAAATGGCCCGGGCGGTATTCGGCGCCGATCCCCGTGACGGCGGCAAGATTTACATCAACGGCAAGGAGCGCTACATCGGCAGTCCCGAGGACGCGGTCCGGGCCGGGATCAGTTATTTGTCGGAGGACCGGAAACGGTTCGGGGTCATGGTGGAGATGGACGTCACCGAAAACACCACCCTCGCTACGCTGCAGGACTATCTCACCGGGGTTTTCATCAACAAGGCGAAGGAGCGGGAGACGGTCAGGACCTACATCGACCGGCTCCGCATCAAGACCCCGTCGGAACGGCAGCAGGTCAGGAAGCTGTCCGGCGGCAACCAGCAGAAGATTGTCATCGCCAAGTGGCTGGCCAGGAATTGTCAAATTTTCATTTTCGACGAGCCGACCCGGGGAATCGACGTGGGGGCGAAGGCGGAGATTTACGAACTCATGCGCCGTTTGGTGCAGGAGGGGAAGTCGATAATCATGATTTCGTCGGAATTGGCGGAGATTTTGCGGATGTCGGACCGGGTGCTGGTGATGTGCGAGGGGCGGAAAACGGCGGAGTTGCCGATTGAAGAGGCGAACCAGGAGAACATCATGCACGCGGCGACGCAGCGGTGAAGGATGGCATTCAGACCTACTACGCGACTTCAGAAAGTCGAATGAAAGGGACCAATGGACAAAAAACCCGCGACCACCCCCAGCCAGCCCGGCCGCCTGACCCGCCTCCTCTCCAATCAGCGCGCGGTCGCCTTTCTGGCCCTGGTATTCCTCTATGCCTTCTTCTATATTTTCGGCGACAACTTCGACGCCTACACCACCCTGGTCAGCATCTTCGATCAATCCTATTACATCGGCTTCCTCGCCATCGGCGTTACTTTCGTCATCATCACCGGCGGCATCGACCTCTCCATCGGCACGGTGATGATTTGCAGCGGCCTGATTTCCGGCACCCTCATTAAAATGGGCTGGCCGGTCTGGCTCTGCCTGATTATCTGCGTCATTCTCGGTTCCCTCTTTGGCCTCCTGAACGGTTTCATGGTCTCGGTCATGGGCCTCCCCGCCTTCATCGCCACCCTGGGCACGATGATGATGACCCGCGGCATCGGTTCGATCGTCACCGCCACCGCCTCCGTCACCTTCCCTTCGCGCCGCGCCGCCGACGGCACTTTTCGTAATATCTTCAAGATAATCGGCCCCGAATACCCCACGGGCGGCATCCCCACCGGGATTGTTCTCTTGTTGGTCCTGGCCATGGTCATGGGGATAATCCTTGGTAAAACCCGTCCCGGCCGCTACATCACCGCCCTGGGGTCGAACAAGGAAGCCACCCGCCTCTCCGGCATCAACACGGTGAAATGGGAATCCCTCGCCTACATCATCTCCGGCACCTTCGCCGGCATCGCCGCCATCGCCTACGCCGCCACCTACTCCACCCTGCTCCCCGGCACGGGTAACGGCTTCGAACTCGACGCCATCGCCGGCGCGGTCATCGGCGGCACCTCCCTTTCCGGCGGCCTCGGCTCGATTTCCGGCACCATCATCGGCGTTTTCATCATGTCGGTTCTCAAGACCGGTCTTCCCTTCATCGGCCTGCAGCCGCACTACCAGCTCCTCTTCACCGGCATCGTCCTGATTATCGCCGTCTTCGTCGACGTCATGAACCGGAAACGGCAGCGAACCTGAACCTGTCAAAATTGGCAAATGTCGTTTTCATATTTACGTTCCGAGATCTGTATGGCTTCTTTCATCCCGTGAAAAAATAGGAGATTGCAGATGAGAAATGTTCTGAGAATGGGCGTGGTCGCGGCGGTGGCGTTTTCGTGCATGTTGGCGCTGGCCGGCGAAAAGTATCACATCGAAGTGGTCTCGAAAGGTTTCCAGCACGACTTCTGGAAACAGGTCAACCTCGGCTGCATCGCCGCCGGCAAGGAATTCGGCGCCAGCGTCAACTTCGTCGGACCCGCCAGCGAATCGAACATCGCCGAACAGGTCGACCAACTCGCCAACGCCGTCAATAAAAAACCGTCCGCCATCTGCTTCGCCGCCCTGTCTCCCGAATCGTCCATGGATCTCATTTACCAGGCCGCCGACGCCGGCATTCCCATCATCACCTTCGACTCCGACATCGGCGGCGACACCGGAGGCGCGGTGAAAGCCTTCGTCGCCACCGACAACAAGGAAGCCGGCGCCGCCGCCGCCACCGAAATGTACATTAAACTCCGCGATAAAATCGCCAATTCGAAGGACCCCGTCCACATCGGCGTCCTCTCCCAGGACACCACCTCCCAGTCCGTCGGCGACCGCACCATCGGCTTCATCGAACGCATGGTCCTTCTCTGCGGCCCCAAGAACACCTCGGTGGAAGGCCACGTGAAGTACGAAAAGAAAGTCCCCGGCGCCAAGGTCGTCCTCGCGGTCGGGATCCCCTCGGAAACGACCGACGCCCAGATGAACACCGTCACCCAAACCGTCTTCAACCGCCCCAACCTGATCGGCTGCTACGGCTCGAACGAATTCGCCGCCAAGAGCATGGTCAATGTCAACGAAACCTTGGCGAAGCTCGGCCCCAACGCGGCGGCGGGGATCGGCTTCGACGCCGGCGCCATCCAGGTCGCGGCCGTGCGGGACCGCACTCTCTACGGTTCCATCACCCAGAACCCCTTCATGATTGGCTACCTGTCGGTGAAAACCGCGGTGGATGCCGCTTCGGGGAAGAAAGTCGAGGACATCGCGGTGCCGTTCTATTTCTACACCGCCGACAACATGGATAAACCGGAAATCAAGTCCTGCCTGTACGAATAGGCGAAAGACCACACCGACAGTCGGTGGTATGCCAAAAACCGCGGAGCCCGGTCCGATTGCGCCGGGCTCCTTTTATTGCGCTTAAGGCGCCGCGTGGATATAAGTTGACCTGGTTTATTTAACCACAGAGACACAAAGGACACAGAGAACCACAAGCCACTTTTTATTTCAGGTGCTATTTTGTTTTTCGGTTGCGGTTCTCTGTGTCCTTTGTGTCTCTGTGGTTAAATAAAACTAACCAACTTATTTTTGCGCGGCGCCGACGCGCTAGCGAAGAAGCCCATGGGAGAGCGACAATGGACAAGCTTTTTGATGTTACGGATCGCATCATGGTGATAACGGGCGGCCTGGGCCAATTCGGCCGGGCCTTCACCCGCGAGCTGCTCGAACGCGGGGCCAAAGTCGCGGTTCTCAACCGTAAGCTGCCGGATCCGGCCGTAGTCAGGGAGAAGCTCCCGGCCGATCACCCCAATCTGGGGCTGTTCCAGGCCGACATCACCAAGAAGGATGAACTCGTCAAGGCCCTGGCCGGCGTCAAGGAGCGTTGGGGCGTGCCGCACGGGCTCGTCAACAACGCCGGCATCGACACCCCCCCGAACGCCCCGCCGGAGGTGAGCGGCCCCTTCGAGACCTTCCCTGAAGCGGTTTGGCGCGAAGTCATCGACGTCAACCTCACCGGCACTTTCCTCGCCTGCCAGGTCTTTGGCGGAGCCATGGCCGAAGCGGGCCGGGGTTCGATCGTCAATGTCGGATCGATTTACGGCCTGGTCTCGCCGGTCCAGGACATCTATGCCTACAAAAAGGAAAAGACCGGGGTGCCGTTCATCAAGCCGGTCGCCTATTCGGCCTCCAAATCCGGCCTTACCAACCTGACCCATTATCTGGGCACTTATTGGGCCAAGAAGGGCGTGCGGGTGAATCTATTGGTGCCATCGGGACTGGACAACCCCAAGTTCGACGTTGAGTTCAAACAGAACTACTGCGCCCGGATACCCATCGGCAGGATGCAAAAGGAAGGCGAGCTGAACGGGTCGGTGGTGTTTCTCCTCTCCGACGCTTCCGCCTACATGACCGGCGCCGCCCTGGTCGTCGACGGCGGTTGGACGGCTTGGTAAGGTCAGGTCAATTTATGCCGGTATACAAAAATCCGGTTCATGGTATACTAGAGCGGTTCTAAGGCGTCGCGCAAAAATGAGTTGCTTGGTTTTATTTAACCACAGAGACACAAAGGACACAGAGAACCGCAACCGAAAAACTTGATAATGCCAAAGATAAAAGGGGGTTTGTGGTTGCGGTTCTCTGTGTCCTTTGTGTCTCTGTGGTTAAATAAAGCCGGTCAACTTATTTCTGCGCGGCGCCTAAAGGAGCCAGGAAAAATTGATTGTTGGTTCGACAAGGAGCACGCGCAATCATGCCCGCTGACCTGCTCATCATCGACGACAATGAACGGATTTTCACCAGCCTCAGCATGAACTTCCGGCGGAACGGCTTCACCTGCCGCTGGGCGGCGAACCTGGCCGACGCCTTGGCCGCCAGCCGGGAGCGGGAGCCTTCCGCCGCCATCATCGATCTGGCGCTCGGTTCGGAAAGCGGCCTCGACGTCATGCAGGCCCTCATGGAAATCCTGCCGGAGCTGCCGGTGGTGTTCATTTCCGGCTTTGGGACGCTGGAAGCGGCGGTGAGCGCGATGAAATTGGGCGCCTACGACTTCCTCCCGAAACCGCTCGACTTCAAACGGCTCCTGGCGGTGGTGAAAAACGCCATTGCCGCCGGCGCCGCCGCCGAACCCGGCGGCAAGCGGGCGACCCGCCGCTGGTCGCGGCCGGAAAGCCGGACCGCCGTCGACCCGGGCCCGGAAATCGTTTCGGCCGGCGGCGAGATGGAACGTCTTAAGGAAAAAGCCGCCAAGGTCGCCCTGTCGGATCTGCCGGTTTTGCTCACCGGCGAAAGCGGCACCGGCAAGGAGCTGCTGGCCGAATACGTGCACCGCCATTCGCCCCGCCGCGAACGGCCCTTTGTCCGCATCAACTGCTCCTCCATCACGGACAGCCTGGCCGACAGCGAGTTTTTCGGCCATGCCCGCGGTTCCTTCACCGGCGCCACCGCCGATCACCGCGGCCTTTTCCAGCAGGCCGACGGCGGCACCCTTCACCTCGACGAAATCGGCGACATGCCTCCGGCGGCGCAGGCGAAGATCCTCCGCACTCTCGAGACCTCCCTGGTCCGCCCGGTCGGCGGCATAGGGGAGACCCCCATCGACGTCAGGGTCGTCGCCTCCACCAACCGTAACCTCGGCGACCTGGTGGCGACGGGGCAGTTCCGCGAAGACCTCCTCTACCGCATCAACGCCGTCCACCTGCATATCCCGCCCCTCCGCGAGCGGCGGGACGACGTCCCCGCCTTGATCGAACATTTCCTGGACGAATTCGCCGGCGGCGGCGCGCCGAAACGTTTCGCCCCCGACGCGGCCGCCGCCCTGGCGGCCTACGCCTGGCCGGGCAACGCCAGGGAGCTGAAGAACATCGTGAAGGTCTGCGCCCTCCTTTCGGCCGGCGACAGCATCCGCTGGGACGAACTGCCGGCGGCGGTGAAGTCTCCCCCCCCCGCCGCGCCGCCCGCGGCCGGCATATCCGGCCGCATGAACGAGGTCGAGAGGAGAGCCATTCGCGACGTCCTGGCCGAAGTCGGCGGCAACCGCCGTCTCGCCGCCGAGCGCCTCGGCATCAGCGTCAGAACGCTTTACTACAAATTGGACCGTTATGGCCTCTCCTGAATCCGCCGTCCCCTGGTTCGGCGTCGCCGGCGCCTCATTCGCCTACGGCGAACACGTGGTGTTCACGAAGCTGGATTTTTCGCTGCTGCCAGGGGAAAGCCACGCCCTTATTGGCAGCCACTTCGAAGGGAAGTCCACCCTCTGCAACCTGCTGTCCGGCCGCCTGGAACCGGACGCGGGCCGGATTTACGCCCTGGGGACGGGGTACAGGTTCCTTACCCCGGGGAAGGCCCGGGAGCTGGGCATTTTCCAAATCTCCCGCTTGCCGCAAATCTACCCGCGGCTGACCGTCCTGGAAAATCTCCTTTCCGGCCGTTACGATCGATGGCTCGGTTTCCTGCCGTTCCGGCGCCAGCGGGTCCGGCTCTCCGCCTGGCTTGGCGCCAACGGGGTGGACCTGCCCTTGAACGCGCGCATGGCGGATCTCCCGCGCGATTTATGGGTGGTGGTGGACATTTTGGCCAGGCTGTATGTGGAACCGCGCCTGTTGATTCTCGACGAAGCGTTGGAGGAGGTGCAGCAGCCGTGGCTGGGGATAATTCTCGCGGTGGCGCGGCGGCGGCTGGCGGAGGGGATGTCCCTCTTGTGGGTGACGCACAAGGTGGAGGACGCCCTGAGGATGACCGACCGCATCACGGTCATGCGGGGGGGGAAGATCCTGCATTCCGACGCTTCGGTGAATCTGGAGCGCCTGAATCTGGTGCGGATGTGCTATGCGCATCTGGACGACTTCGACGGCGCCTTCGACAGCCGGGAGAAATTCCAGGAACTCATGCGTTACACCGAAGCGATTCTCCGCGATCTCCCCGCCGCCGTGTTTATCCTCGACCCCGGCGGGAGCGTCCGCTTCGTGAACCGGGCCGGGCGGAGGCTTTTCGACGGCGAGCGCCTCGCCGCCGCCCGGGACGACCTGTTCGGCGCGGCGAATTCCCGCCTGCGGGAGCTGGTTCTCGGGGACGCCGATTCCGGCCAGGAGGTGGAGTACCACGGGGTTCCCCTGATGGTCGGCGGGCGGAAGCTGCTTGCCGATGTCCGGACCCAGGCCATTTTGGAAAACGGCCGCAAGGTGGGGACCATGGTGATTATCGAGGACGTGTCCCTGCGGGAGAATTTCCGCAGCCGCCTCATTTTGTCGGAGCGCCTGGCCTCGGTCGGCCTGCTGGCGGCCGGCGTCGCGCACGAAGTCAACAATCCGCTGGAAGTCCTCGGCAACTGTCTCAACTATCTTCGCGACGATCCCGCCGCCCCCGACGCGCCGGAGGTCCTGACCATGATGGAGGAGGAAGTCGCCCGCATCCACCAGATAACCAACAACCTGGTCGCCTATTCCGACGGAAAGCCTTCCATCGAAGCGGTCGACATCATGCGCCTGTTGCGGGAGCTGGCCGTGCTGCTAAGTTTCCAGGCCGAATTCCGGGCGGTGAAGCTGGGGATCGACGGCCCGGAGGGGGAAGTACTGGTGACGGCCGCCTCGAACGAACTCCGGCAGGTTTTCCTGAACCTGTTCCGTAACAGCCTGGACGCCATGCCCGGCGGCGGCAGGATTACGGTCAAGGTCGCCTGCGTGCCGGACGGGAGCGGCGCCGAACGGGTTCGGGTAACGGTCAGGGACACCGGCGGCGGCATTCAGCTGGACGATCCGAACGACATTTTCATGCCTTTTGTCACCACCAAGAAAAGCGGATCCCCGCACCAGGGCCTGGGCCTTTACATTGTCTACGGCATACTCGAAAAGTACGGGGTCAGCATCGAAGTGGAGAACCTGCTTTCGGGCGGCTGCGAGTTCAAGCTGGTTTTTCCGGCCAAACACCGCGGGTGAAGTATGCACTTTCCTACTGCAAAGTTTGCATGCTGCTGAAAAGTTTTGCAGTTTCTACGGTGCACTTTTCCTAGGCAAACCGACCCCGCCCCGCTTCGGCAACGGTTATTCCCCTGTCAAACCGCCGCTTAAAAAAAGGTCGGAAATTGCCGGGGCGATGGCACGTCTTTTGCTTGATAATATCGCATCTGATGATATTTTCGCGGCAAGCTAGTGCCCCGTAAAGCCTATATTTTCGGATAGATTTGCGTTTTCGCGCCCTTGGGCAAGGCGGAGCTTCGCAGGCAATATTGAATATATTGTCAAGAAG
>JAVBTZ010000102.1:0-5089 GCA_031555915.1 Planctomycetota bacterium | reverse complement strand
CACTTCCTCTTACGCGGCCCTTTAACCGCGTTTCATAACCGCAACCGCTTAACCGCAACCGCCTTATTGACTTTTGGATCAACCGCGTTTCATAGGGGGCTGGTTGCGCCCCCCTGAACCCCCGCAACCAGCGTGACGCTGGACCCAATTGGCGCACAGCGAAAATGATACTACTTCCCCTTCAGCCAATCACAGTCCACAACGCCGCCGCCTCGGCCCGAACCGGATCCACCACCGGCACCCCCAGCTCCTTACGCAAAACCGCCGCCGCACCAATAGTGGACAAACCCGTGCAAGCCAAAAGCAAACACCCGGCCCCACGCCGAAGCAACTCCCGCCCCGCCGCCAACGCCGCCGCCTTACCCGTCGGCTGCAAAAGATCCAAGGTCGAAGTCACCCCCTCCGGCACAATGTCCGCCACCAGACGCTCCCCAAGAATGTCCCGCACCGCCGCCGGCACCTCCTCGGTTATACCCATAACCCCAACCGGACGACTCAGGAGACAAGCCATATGCGCCGCCGCCCGCCCCGCCCCGATCACCGGCGCCTTTATCCTGCCGACCGACTGCAGGACCCCCGGGTCGCCAGCGCAAGATACAACCAACGCCTCCGCTCCGTCCCGCTCCATGCGCTCCATCAACGCAAGCACCTTCGGTATGGCCAAAGCTTCGGTCGCGTCGTCGTGCACGCCTTCAAACTGATCCGGTATGCAATCCGAATACACGTCCAACTCGGGGAACCATTTCATGATCATCTTGCCGTGCAAGTTCAGTAGTTCCCGATCGTCCGTGGTGAGAACGCGAATCAGACCCACCCTCTTGCCAGACATTATGCGAAACTCCTTATCAACGCGTTGACAAAACCGTAGATGCCGTCGCCGGCGACAAAACCGCCGCCGCAAATTTCCAATTCGGTCTTGTACTTCTTCTCCAAAGGCCAACGAATCAACAACGCCACCAGAAGACCGACCCCGTAAATGGGATTGTTGATGAGAAGCCCGGTGGCGAAGAGAATGCCAATCGCCTTTTTCGCGCCGCCGATAAACTGGAGGAGCCCGCCGAAAATCGCGGCTATCGCCAATTGCTTCAGAATGGCCGGGTGGAGACCCGCCTGGATGGTGGCGGCGAAAACCTTGCTTACCGGCGGAATCATGTCCAGCTTGAAATGCATGTTCATCAGGAGCGCCGTGACCACCACCGCGATGACCGCGCCGATTAACTCCGAAATGACCTGCTGCCGCCGGCCGTCCATTTCATAGGCCTTGTTCGTACCCTTGCCGCGGATTATCCAGCCGGTCTTGAGATCGTAACCCATGTCGGCGAAACAAGGGCCGGTACTGGCGACGTAGCCGGTAAGAAGAATCAGGGCATGCACCGGAAAGCCCATGAAAATGCCCAAGCTTAGAAATATGATACTGACCGCGAAACCGGGGAACCAACCCGAGTGCATGGCCGATAGACCCACCAATACCGGCGCCACCGAAGCGGAGAAAGTGCACCAGATAATCCACAGGACCAGCTTGTCCGCCGACATGGCCGTCCACAAGCCGCTGATGGTCGCGAGAACCACCGCCCCAAGGAGGAAAAGAACGATGTGGCCGGAGAGGGCTTTCTTCAGGCCGGCGGGGCTGACGGTGTAACTGTCGGCGGCGGCTTCGGCCTTTTCTTCCGGCGTGGAAGGCTTGCGGTCGCGGAAAATAATCTGCAAGGCCTGGACCAGGGAAATCGCCCCGGCGCCAATCATGAAGCCGTGGGGAATGTAGGTTTTACCGAGGTCGGTGGGGAGGGCCGCGCCGAAGAGGGAGGCAATCGGCTCGAAAATCGGGGCGAAATAGGCAAAATAACCGCGGACAATCAAGCCCAAAGCCAAGGCAATCATCGCCACCGCGTTCGCAATGAAAGCGATGCCGATGCCGGCCATGGGAATGCCGGTCATGCCGATGGAAGGAAACGCAAACAGCTTGCTGCTGCCAATCGCCCCGACAATAATGCTCGACAACAGGTACCAGCCCTTGCGGCCGCCCTCATCGCCGGCAATCAGGGCCTGCGCCGTCGAAATGCCCGGGGGCCAGGAGGCGGTGGCGGGGAAAAGCTCCGAGTCAAAACACTTGTACACCATGTGCATGCCGATGCAGGTGGCGAGGCCGGAACCAATCAGCATGGGTATGGCCAAACTTAGATCCCCGAAAGCATAGAAAATACTCACCGCCAACAAGGTGCAGTTGGCGGCGGCGAAACCGGCGCCGGAGGTCATGGTCTGCACCAGGTTCTGGCGGTCCAGGTTGCGGAATTTGCTCATGTGGGCAAAGGGAATGCGGGCCAGGGTCATGGCGATCAAGGCGCCGATAATCGAAGTGTTGGGGGTGAAACCGATGCGGGATATAATTTGCATGCAAATGACGGCCGAAAACGCCGAGACGATAATACTGACAATCAGCGTCTCCTTCTCCAACGCCTTCACATGCGGGGCATGCGCCCCATCTTTCTTCTCTTCCATACGTTCCTCTCCATTGACAATAAAAGACGCCCGAAAAAAGTAATCAAACTCGGAACTCGCCGTCGACCAGGACCGGCGTTCCGTCCAAAAGCAGCGTCGGCCGCAAAATGACCCCGTCCATGTGGCAGCCGGCTTGGTTGGCGCCGCCAAAAGAAGTGTTGGTGCCAAAAGCTATGTGGACGGTGCCGTAAACTTTTTCGTCTTCGAGAATCACTCCGGAAAGCAGGGCGGCCGGATTGGTGCCGATGCCCAACTCCCCCAGAACGCCGTTCTCCGGCTGCGCCTGCAGGACGGCCAGCTTGGCGGCGTCCTGGCCTTCGATACGGGTCAGCCGGCCGTTTTCCAGGTGGAAGGTCAGGGGGCTCGCCAGCTTGCCCACCCCGACCATGGAACCGTCCACCAGCATGCTGCCGTGCGAGCCCGTTTCCACCGGCGCGATATAGGCTTCGCCGCTGGGGAGATTCCCGGACTGGCCCGGTTTCTTATAGACGCCGGTGGACGGCACGCCCTTGCGGCCGGCCAAGGAGAGCGTCAGGGTATGGCCGTCTTTTTGGATGACCGCCGTCTCGGCCTTGTCCAACAGGGCGGTAATCTTGAGGGTGAGGGCTTCCACCACGCCATAGTCGGCGGTAATCGCCCCCTGCATGAACATTTCTTCGGTAATGCCGGGCATGGTGGCAATGCGGGCGCCGGCGGCGGCGGCGGCGATTCGGGCTTTGGTGTGGGTCAGGGAATAGGTGGTGGGGCAGAGCACCGCGTCGGCATTCCGCATCGCCAGGGCGACCAAGTCCGGCGGCTCGCGGCCGGAGACCCCGGTAGGCGGCATTAATAAGAGGAGGGGAAGGGCTCCCAATTCCCCCGCGGCCTGATACAGGACCCGGCCGATATCCAAACTGCGGTCATCCACCACCACCAGTGTTTTTTCGTTTTGAGAAATACCCATACAGTCGTTTAATATCCGTTTTGCCACATCCAAAAGGGGCATGCGCAGTCCTCCTAATCAATACGGGCGTTAAGGAAAAATCGCGTTTTGGGGAATAGCCCTGCGGTTATTGGGGACCGATGCCTTGACGGCAAAGAATTATACTTCTAGCATAACGTGGGCATACCACACAATATACATCCAGCTTTTCCTCTGTCAATTATAAAAACATTTATTTTTAAAGACACTGTATGTGGCTAAATACTTGATAAAATAAGCATATTTTATATATCATCATACAAAATCATAGGTTAAATATTTTAGGAATTAACCCTTGACTAATTATGGGCATGTGATACACTCGATTTAGCTAAAAACTAAACGCCTCTACCTAAAACCGCAACCGCCAGATCGCTTCAACTCTAATCCCATACTCCGTATACCCAAAAAAGTATATATGCGGTTCGCCGTCCCCGCGCCAATTCTATGTCCGCTCTGTGCGGCATATTTCAATCTGTGCTTCCAAACAAGGAGAGAAAGATGAGACTGCTGTTGGCCATTTTCGCCCTGATAATGACCCTCGCAACTTATGGCGCCGGCTCCGCCGCCCAAGCCGCGCAAGTTACCATCCGCATCGGCTACGAAAACCACCCCGGCGAACCCATCGACCTCGCCTGCCGGGAATGGAAACGCCTGATCGAAGAAAATTCCAAAGGCGAAATGAAAGTCGAACTCTACCCCTCCAGCCAACTCGGCACCAAAAACAACATCATGGACCAGATGCTCGCCGGCGACTCCGTCGTCACCCTCGCCGACGGCTCCTTCTACGCCGAACGCGGCGCCCCCGACTTCGACATCATCACCGCGCCGTACATCTTCAAGAATTGGGGCGAGGTCTGGAAGCTCCTGAAGTCCAACTGGTGGAAGGAACAGGATCGCATTCTGTCCGAACACGGCATCAAGCTGCTCACCGCCAACTGGATCTACGGCGAACGCCACACCCTCACCACCAAGCCCATCCGCAAACTCGCCGACCTGGCGGGGATGAAAATCCGCGTTCCCAACAGCCCCATGTTCATCGCCACCTTCGAAGCCTTCGGCGCCTCTCCGACCCCCCTCCCCCTCGGCGAAGTTTACACCGCCCTCCAGCAGGGAGTCGTCAACGGGGTGGAAAACCCCCTCCAGGTGCTCTATAACGGCAAGTTCCAGGAAGTGGCCAAGTACCTCACCCTCGACGAGCACATGCTCCTTAGCACCAGCTGGGTCTGCGGCACCGACTTCTTCAATACCCTCACCCCCGAACAGCAGCGCATCTTCGTCGACGCCGGCAACAAGGCGGGCGAATTCAACAACGTCGAAGTGGAAAAGGCCGCCAAGGATACGCTCGGCAAATTCCAGGCCGAAGGGGTGGAAATCATCAAGGTCGACCTGGATGAATTCCGCAAAGCCGCCGCCGCCATTTACCAGAATCCCCGGGTAATCAAGAAATGGTCCCCCGGTCTCTATGAAAAGATCCGCAAGGAACTGGATTGATTCCACAACGCTAGATTTGCGGGAACCGCCCCGCAAATCTAGTGCCCCGTAAAGTCTAAATTTTCGGATAGATTTGCGTTTTCGCGCCCTTGGGCAAGGCGGAGCTTCGCAGGCAATATTGAATATATTGTCAAGAAG
>JAVBTZ010000089.1:0-13360 GCA_031555915.1 Planctomycetota bacterium | reverse complement strand
CATAGCAATGGTCCAGCCCCCTGGATTCCGGCTAAAACGCCCGTTTAAACCCCGGTTGGATGTATAGACGCCGGAATGACGCGTGGGGAGGGGTGCGGCGTAACAGCATGCGGAGTTGCGTAACAAAGTTGAGATGCGCCCGGACGGTTTATACTCAGCTACTGCGACCCCTGTATTCCTCGCGGCCGCGCGGAATGACAATAGATCGGTTTTGCCCTGGGGCAATTGTCAGGAAAAGAAAGTGCGTTTTTTTGCCGCGCCAATTATAAATTCAGGTTATAGTGCACCTCCCGTAGTCCACAAATGGCGTAACTCGGAGGCGCCCTCGGTTATGTGACCCCAACGCCGCCAAGCCAAGGAGAACCGCATGCCCCTGCAGGAACGTTACCTCGTCGAAGTCGATCTGACCACCGTCCCCCTCTACACCACCAAATGTCTGGTCATCGGCTCCGGCATAGCCGGACTGGCGGCGTCCTTTGCGGCCTCCAAACGCGGTCCCGTGGTCCTCACCGCCAAAACCGACCTCATGGAATCCAACACCACCTACGCCCAAGGCGGCATCGCCGCCGCCCTCGCCGACGACGACACGGTCGAACTCCACGTCAAAGACACCCTCGAAGCCGGCGGCGGCCTCTGCGACGAGGAAGCCGTCCGCCTTCTGGTCGCCGAAGGCCGCGAACGCTGCCGCGAACTCATCAAGCTGGGAGTGAACTTCGACAAACACGATGGCAAAATCGCCTTCACCCGGGAAGGCGCCCACTCCCGCCGCCGCATCCTCCACGCCGACGGCGACGCCACCGGCCGCGCCATCACCAGCACCATGATCGAGGCGGCGAAACGCCATCCCGACATCCACCTGCTCGAAAACCATTACGCCATCGACCTGCTCCACCACGACGGCGTCTGCCACGGCGCCCTGTTCCAGGACACCCAATACGGCCGCTATATCCGGGTCGAAGCCGAGACGACCGTCCTCGCCACCGGCGGCGTCGGCCAGGTTTTCCGCGAAACGACCAATCCCCCCTGCGCCACCGGGGACGGCTACGCCCTGGCTTTCCGGGCCGGGGCGAAATTGGCCGACATGGAATTTGTCCAGTTCCACCCCACCACCCTCTACCTTGCCGGCGCGCCGCGTTTTCTGATTAGCGAAGCCGTGCGGGGGGAGGGGGCGTACCTGGTCAACCAGGCCGGCGAACGCTTTATGCCGCGCTATTCCGAAAAGGCCGAGCTGTCGCCCCGGGACGTGGTGAGCCAAAGCATTTTCAAGGAACTGAAAGCCACCGGCGACACCTGCGTCTACCTGGACCTCCGCCACCTCGACCCCGACCTGGTCACCCGCCGCTTTCCCACGATCGGCCACGTCTGCGCCGACTACGGGATCGACATCCGCAAGGACCTCATTCCGGTCCGGCCGGCGGTCCATTACATGATGGGCGGAGTGGCGACGGATCACCAGGCCGCCACTTCCGTGAAAAATCTTTACGCCGCCGGGGAAGTCGCCTTCACCGGCGTGCACGGCGCCAATCGTCTCGCCTCGAATTCGCTGTTGGAGGGTCTGGTGTTCGGCCACCGGTCCGGCGCGGCAAACCCGGAGAAGCCGGGACCGTTCCCGCTGGAACGCCTTACGAAGCGCCTTACCGCCCATGGGGCCCGGCTGGACGTGGGCGACTTGTCGGCGTCCTTGAAATCGTTGACCTGGCGGAACCTCGGGGTGTACCGGAACGCCATCCGCCTCACGGAGACGGTGGAAACGCTCAAAGCCTGGAGCCGTTATGTTTTGGCCGAACAATTCCACATGCGGCCCGGGTTCGAAGTGCAGAACATGCTCACCACCGCCCAGGCGATTGCGGTGTCGGCGTTGGCGCGGACCGAGAGCAGGGGGGCGCACCAGCGGAGCGATTACCCGGACCAGGACCCGACTTGGGCGCGGCACAGTTCGGTGAGTATCGAAGACATGGAAAAATAGGGGCGGGGGGAAGGCATTTCCGAAACGACAGTTGCAACGGCCTGTCCGTTTTTGCATCATATAATGCATCGGAAGCAAATATACCGGTCAGTCCATCCCGCGTAGTTGGGAGAGACTATCCGGTTTTTTTTTGAACAGACCGGAGTATACGGTATGCGTTGCCGACAAGCGGGGTGGAAAGCGTTTCTGTTGCTGTGTTTATTCCTCCAGACGCCGGTTCGGGCCGGCGAGGGCCTTGCGCCCGCGCCGGCTTCGGGCCGCCCGGTACCGGTCCAAACCGCAACCGCCGCCGCCGCGCCGGCCGTGGGGGAAAACCGGGACGACGACGCCCCCTGGTCCGATTTCGCCGGTTGGAATAAGGAACGCGAAGGCGAAATGCTGGAACTGAGGGATGAGCTTATTTCCAGCCACCTGGCTTTCCTGAATGCGCTTGAACTCGCCCTGGCCGAAGTCGTCCAGCTTCCGCCGGAGGATGAAGCCACCCGGCTGGCCTGGGCGAGGGTGGAATATCTTCTGGAAACGGCCTACCGCCACCTGCCCGCCACCGGCGAATTCGACGCTTTCCTGAAAGCCACCGCGCCGCTCCGACCCGAAGCCGCCGACCTTCCCGAGGCGGTCGCACCCAAGGACGACGGAGAGGCGGCCGCCCCGCCCGACGGCGGGCTGGTCTTCACCGATGCGGGCGGGAAGGTTTACATTATCAATGCCGGGGAAAACGGCGAGGAACTGGTGGATGTCGAAACCGGCAAGCCGCCCGCGCAACTGGACGACCTAACCGCCCGCCCGGTCAAGGCGGAGGAAATTCCTTTCACCGCCCAGGTGAGGCAAGTCAAGGCCCGCGCCGCCTGGCTGCGGGCCCTGGCCCTGGAACGCCTGGGCAAAACCCGGGAAGCCGGCCAGGAAACGGCCGGACTCGGACTCATCCGCGACTGGCTGTTTTGGGGACCGCTGGACGGCGCCGCCGATTACCAGTCGCAGATGGCGGAAAATCCCGGTGAATTGTTCGACAGCCTGGCTGCCGACTTCGCCGCGCGGGGCCGGCGCTTCCGTGCCGTCGCCGCCGCCGACCCGATGGGCCGGATTTTTCCCGGCGCCCTGTTCCGGGGGGACGGAAGCAAAACCGTCGTCGCCGTCGCCCTGGTTCACTCGCCCGAGCCTCTCTCGGCGGTGCTTCGCTTCGGATTCAATCCCACCTCTTACGTCTCGGTAAATCAGCTTCGCGTCCGCCCCTCCCGCCACGCCGGCCTTCCCAGTCCGGATCAGGACGCCGCCAACGTCTGGCTTCACCAGGGCTGGAACGCCATTCTCGTCCGCACCTCATCCACCCTTGCGGAATGGGGCTTCGCCCTGCGCCTGACCCTTCCGGACGGCAGTCCTTTCCCGGGACAGGTCGCCAAACCCACGGCCGACAATCAGGCCGATTTCATCGCGGTCATGCGGCGGGCGGTGGCGCGCTCCCGCTGGGATAGCCTGTACGCCTCCCCGGATTCCCCCTTTGTCGGCGGCTTCAACATCCTCACCCAATGGGTGCAGGACTATCCCCTGGACGCCAGGGCGAATTTCTATCTGGGGTCGTTTCTGGTGGGACGGCGGCTCATGGAAGGTCCGGAAAGGTTTGAGCGGGAGCTTATTTTCAACCGGGCCATTCTGAATTCGAACCAGGATCCCTTCTTCACCCTCATCTCCGCCCGGGCGGTGGATACCGGCCTGGAAGGGCCGGACCGGGAGGAAAACCTGCGTTTGGTTTTGCTGAAATCGGTGGCGGATCGGGGTTCGGCGGCGGCCTTGGTGGATATCGGCCGGCTTTACCTCGACACCATGCGTCAGCCGCGCCGGGCCGGCGAATATGCCCGAATGGCGCTGTCGGTCAATCCGATGTCCCTGCGGGCGGGGGTGCTGGAATACGATGTGGCGATGGCCATGGGCTGGCAGCCGCTGGCCCGCATGCTGCTGGAAAAATTGGCCGTCCGCCACCCCAACGCGGAGGAAGCGCGCCTCCGGCTGGGCCGCTCCGCCCTGGCCATGGGCCGGTTCGGGAAAGCGCTGGGGGAGTTTTACGCCATACTCGGCCGCGACGCCGCCAACCGGGAAGCGCTGGACGGCGCCGTACTCGCCCAGGGCATGCTCGGGCAGAACTCGGCGGCGGTGGATCTCCTCATCGAACATACGGCCCGTTTCCCGAACGATTTCCCGGCGCGGCTCAAATTAGCCGAACTCTACCGGGTATTGGGCCGGGAAAACGACGCCCGGGAGGTCATCGGCGCCGCCCTGGCGTCGGCGCCGGAGGATCCGGCGGCTATCCGCCTCCTGTCCGAACTTAACCGCGAGACCTATGCCGAGGGGAAAGTCGCGGCGAAGGAGGAGGAGAAGCCTTTCCGGCAGGAGCTGGATCTTTCCCCTCCGGCCGTTCCGCCGGCGAACGGCTGGGAGTACCTATATTTCCAGGTCGAGGACAAATTGGGGGAGGACGGTTCGATGCGGCGCGGCCTTTCCTTCGCCCTGCGGGTGCACACGCCCCGCGCCGCCCGCATGCTCCGGCATCTCAGTCTGTCCCTGGACAGCCGCTACGAACGCAGTTCATTTAAGCGGCTCGACATCATCGGTCCCGACGGCCAGCGCGAACCCTTCACTCCCCGCTACGCCCCTACGGGCGGCGACCTTCCCTTTCTGCTGCCGCCGCTTCGTCCCGGGATGGTCGTCGAGGCGGAGGTGGCCATTCACCGTGAACGCACCGATTTCCTGGGGGATTACTTCGGCCACATCGCGGCATTGTCGCAGTCGGCGCCGGTTCGCCTTTCCCGCTATCTTTTCACCTCCCCCGCGGACCGGCGGGTCTTCTTCAAACCGGTGAACGGCGCGCCGGAGGCGATGGTGATTCCCTCCCGGGACGGCCGGGAGATAACCCGGGTTTGGGAAATGTCCAATCTTCCCGCCTTCATTTCCGAACCGCATTCGCGCGGCGCCGAAGACCTCGCCCCCGCCATTCAAGTGTCCTCTTTCGGCGGTTGGGAGGACTTCGCCCGCTGGTACTGGCGTCTCATCGGCGTCCAATACCACGCCCCGCCGGAACTTCGCCTTCTCGCCCAAGGACTGGGAAAGGCAGGGGAAGCGCCCCTGGCGCGTCTGGACGCGGCGGCCCGCTGGGTGTCCCGTAACATCACCAGCCGTCCCGACGAATACGGCCCTTACGCCTATCGTCCCATCAACGCCAGGTCCATTCTCTCCCGCCTGTCCGCCGACGCCAAGGACCGGGCGCTTCTTCTGTGTTTGCTGGCGCGGGAGTACGGTTTGGAGGCGTGGCCGGTATTGTCGCGGCTGCGGGGCACGGGGGGAGGGGGGCCGAGCGGGGTGGAGGAGGCGTCCCTGCCGCTTCTCGACTATTTCAATCACTCCCTGGCCCTGGTGATTTCGCCGGTGGGCGGCAATGTTTTCATGGAGGCGTCGAACCCCTACCGCCCGCCGGGGGTCATGCCCTCGCAACTTTCCGGGAGCCCGGGAATGGCGGTTACGCCCAGGGGGGCGCAGCGGGTCTTGATACCCGACGACGGCGCGGCCGCCTGCGACTGGAAGGAAACGGCGGATTTGTTGGTGGACGAGGACGGCAGCATCCTCTGGGATCAAGCCATTGGCGGAAGCGGAACGGCGGCTGAGGCCTTGCGCCGGCGTTTCGGCAACGCCGGGGACGACCCCGACGACAGCCGGGCCTGGATTGAATTTTTGGCCTCGATTGGCGGCGTCCCGTCGACGGTGGCGGACGAATTCAAGGAAAAGGCGCAGGACCCGGCGTCGGTGCTTTGGACCGGTCGGGCGCGGCTTAGGCGTTTCGCGTCCATGGCGGACGGACGGGTGATTTTGCGGATTCCCCCCATTCCCGGGCAGGCGGTGGCGGCGGGTGGTTTCGCCTATCCGTTGGGTCTGGAGGAATATTCCCGCAATGGCGAACGCACCCAGAATTTGCTGCTTCCGCACGGCTTCAGGATCAACCGGAAAATCGCGGTGCGTTACCCTCCCGGCTGGAGGCTGGTGAACCGGGTGGAGTCGTTTTCGCGCCGGTACCGGTTTGGCGCGATGCGGCTGGAGGCGGCGGCGGCGGCGGGAAAACTGAACCTGGATTTTTTCTGCGAGATTCCGGGTTACGAGATTGCCGCCGAGGATTTTGACGCTTTCCGCGAATTCGCCGCCGAGGCGGGGCGATGGGTGGCGGCGGAGCTGGTGTGGGAGAAGCCATAATATGAAACACGCTGGGTTGATTTTTTGCTTCGTCCTTGCCATGGTATTCCCGGCCCGTTCCGGCGAGGATAACTTGATTGAAAAAGCCAGGATGCTCCTGGACTTTCAATCCACCAACCGGGGGGACCGCGACAGCGCCGTCCGCTTCGCCATCTCGGCCTCCCGCGACTTAATCGGCACTCCGCTGGCGGAATTCGCCGTCCGCTTCGCCCTCAAGTTCGACCCCGCCGGACTCTCCGGCGTCAACGTCGGCGAAGCCGAGGCGCGGCGGGTTCTCGCGAACGAGGGGGAACTCTCGCCCGAACACCGCGACGTCCTGCGCCGTTTCGTCGCCCGCTCCTTTGCCGCTTCGGGGCGCCGCGACGACGCCATGGAAGTGCACCGCCGCCGGGGCCTGGCCATGTCCTGGCTGGTCTCCGGTCCCTTTCCCGGGCTTACCGTGGGCCGCGATTCCCGCGCCCTTCCCGCCAACGCCGAAATCCATCAAAGCGACGTAATCGACCATCCGCCCGACGCCGAGCAATTTCGCCGTTGGCGGAAAAGCCCGCCCTGGCGGCTCCTCGACCCCAACCGGTCCTTCCCCTATGTCCGGCCCTGGAAGGCGGTCGGCCGGTCCGGCGACGGCGCGGTCGTCATGTTCACCACCCTGGATCTCGCCGAGGCCGACAACAAATCGGCCTTCCACATCCAGTCCGACGTTTCCTGGCGTTTGTACGTGGATTCGGCCCTGGCGGCGGAAATCGACAAGAACGTTCGCGAGGTAGCCCGTGAACATACGGTGGCCTTCCCCCTGTCCCCGGGCCGGCATACGGTGCTGCTGGAACTTTTTCCGCCGCCCCTCGGGGTCGATATGCAGGAGACCCGCTTCGCCCTGAGGCTCGAAGCGGCGCCGGCCTTTACCTGGGACTGCAAGGCGGCTCCCCCCTCCGGGGAACGCCGGCAGAGCGTCCGCCGCGAAGCGCGTCCGCCGCGTTATTTGGGGGAAATTCACCGCGCCGCCATGGACAACAACAACGCCAGCCTGATGGCGATACTGGCCATGGCCTGCTCGGAACAGGACCTCGCCGACGCCGCCGCCTGGTGGGCGGAGAAGGCGGCGGGACTGGAACATGCCGACGCGACCCTGGCGGTGCTGGCGGGAACCTCGGTCATGCATAATCCCCTCCTTCCGGCGGAGAGGAGGCGCGATTCGGCCCGGGAATGGCATCGGAAGGCCCTGGCCATCAACGCCGATTTGGTGCCGTCCCTCCTGTTCATGGCCGGCGAGGCGATGGAAGCGGGGGAGGCGCGGCGCTCGGCGGATTATCTGGAGCGGGCGAAGAAGGTCAATCCCAATTCCATCGACGTCCTTTTGGAACTTGGCGCCTGGGCGCGGCGTTTCGCCTCGGGGTCGACCATTCGCACGATTTGGAACGAGAGCGGCAAGGCCCAGCCGACATCGGTGGCGGTCCAAAACGCCATTGCCGCCATGCCCAAAGCCGGATTCCTGGACATGGATCACCGGTTGGCGGCCTGCCGGGCGGCCTACGAGGCCGGACCGTATTTACCCGAGACCGGCCTGAAGCTGGCGGAAGCCCTGGCGGATTTGGGCAAGGCCCAGGAGGCGGACTTCATTCTGAAGGGGACGCTGGAGCAGTTCAAGGGCGAGGCGCGGGTCTTGGAGGATGTGGCGGGGCTGTATTCGCGGATGGAAATGCACAAGGAGGCCGCCTTGACGATGGCGGCCGCGGTCCGCATCACGCCGGAGAACGACAAACTCTGGCGGCGGCTGGGCGACATTTACCTGGACTTGGGCGAGAACGATCTGGCGGTCAAGTACTGGCGAATCAGTTTGGACGCCAATCCCGGGCAGTTCGAGCTTGGCGACATGATCGCCAATTTCACCAAGTCCGCGGGGCAACTTTACAACGAGGGCGGCCACGACGCCATCGTCATGACCGCCAACGCCGAGCCGGACCGTTACGACACGGATATCGTGCGGCTGTTGGACCGGGTGGTGGTGACCTTCGCGGCGGACGGTTCGTACCGGCGGCTGACCCACGAGATAGATCTTGCCCGTACCCGGCGGGGGGGGGAACTCCTGACGGGCATCAGTCAGAAGGGCGAGTTGTTGACGGCGCGGATTGTTTTTCCCACCGGTAACACGCTTGAACCGGAGCCGTTTCCCGGGCAGGGGGGGCTGAGGCTCCCGGTGATTATGCCGGGGGCGAGCCGGGAAATCCGCATGTTGGAAACGGTAAGGTCCGACGCCGGTCCGCCGGCGTTGCCGCCCTGGTTTTTTCAGGATCCCTCCGGGCGGATTCCCTTGGTTCTTAGTGAATATATTATCCGCACCCCCCGCGATTTTCCCCTGGTCTATGTGATGCGGAATCTCGGCACCGAGGTGGAGTTCGAACTGACCCACGAGGGGGAGACGGACGTTTACCGCTGGACCGCCCACCTGACCTCGCCCAGCCGCGAACCTGGGGCGGTGCATGTTTCCGAACGGGTTCCCTCGGTCGAGATTGGCGTGAAGACGACCTGGGAGGAAGTGGCGGTGCGGGAGCTCAGGAAGTTCGACGGCAAGCTCACCCCCTCCATGCGCATGCGCCAGCTTCTCGGCCGGCTGCAGCCGCCGCAGATGGCGGCCCGGCCGAACCCGCTGGAAATGGCGCGGGTGATTTACCGCTATGTGTTGGATGAAGTGGACCCCAATGCCGGCGGCGACTTGGCGGCCCACATCGAGGTGGAGCAAATGGGGGACCGGAATCTGATTCTCCTGGCGCTCCTGCGGGCGGCCGGGCTGGACGCGCAGCCGGCCCTGACGCGGCCGTCGGTGCGGGCGATGCATCCGGCGACTTGGGAGATACCCGGCCGCGGCATTTTCACCGTGCCGATGGTGCGGATGACGATTCCCGGCGGCAACACCTATTTCCTGGACACCCGGTTCGACTCGCTGCCCTTTGGGAAGATAGCGGACGACTTGTCCGGCGCGACGGTGTTGTCCTTGCTGCCGGGGGGGCCGCTTTTTGAAACTTTGCCGACCCTTCCGGCGGAGGACTCGGTCATTTACCGGATGCGCACGGTGAAGCTGCCGGCGGACGGCGACGCGGTGGAGGTCTCGGGGCGGAGTTTGCGGCGCGGGGTGGCGGGTCTGGTTCGGGATCAGGCGATGGCGAATGCGGACACCGAGAGCCGGCGGATGATGCTCCTCAACTCGATGTATCCGGTTTTCCCCGACGCCGTCCTGAAGCAGTTCGACGTGCAGAAAACCGATGAAAGCGAAGCGTCCTCGCTGGAGCGCTACGACATATCCAGCAAATTCCCGCTGGAATTCCGGCCGGACGGAGTGGTGTCGGTGGGCTTGTGCCTGATGCGCCCGAGGATAATTACGGACGAGACGCGGAACCTGACCCGCCGGGGCACGGCCTGCCACATCAAGTCGATGCACGTCGCGGAGGACCGTAACGTCTTTCGCCTGCCCGAAGGGGGGCGTTTCGTGAGGTTGCCGCGTCCGGCGCATTTGCCGAGCCGGTTTGGGGTGTACCAGTTGCGGGTGTCGGAACGGGGCGACAATTCGGTGGAGGTGTCCCGTAAATATCAGATACCCGAACAGCGCATCATGCCCTGGGACTGGAGCGATTTCCTTTCATTTCTCGAGGACATAGATTTGGCGGAGAAACAGTGGATTGAGTATAAGGTTCGGCAGGATACCGGGGGGAAGTGACGATGCGGCGTTTGTACACGATTGAGAACGGGCTGTTGGTCGAGGTGGAGGGGGCGCCGGCGCCGGTGGGGGTGTATATTTCCCCGGACGAGAGCGAGCGGCGCTATTTGCTGGACAGCGAGAAGTTGGACGAGCACACCTTGCTGTCGTCCCTGGATCCGGATGAATTGGCGCGCTTGGAATTCGAGCCGGCGCACACGGCGATGATCTTCAAGCGGCCCTGCAACCAGACGATCACCGGCGGGGAGAATGCGCATTTGGAATTCAAGGTGGCGTCGGTGGGGTTGTTTTTGTTTGCCTCGAAATTGATTGTGGTGCAGTCGCAGGACATGCCGATTTACCCTGGGGCGCGGCCGGTGAACCGTGACTTCAGCCTCAGGGAGGCGCTTCTAAGAATGTTGTACCGGACAATCATGCATTTCCTGGAACACCTAAAAGCGATCAACATGATGGTGGACGCGATTGAACGGGAAATCAACCGTTCGTTCGAAAACCGGCATCTGATTTCCCTGTTCGCCTTGGAAAAGTCCCTGGTCTATTACGTGAACGCGATCAATTCCAACGACACCCTACTCCAGAAGATGCGGAACAATCACGCCAAGATGGGCTTCACCACCGAAGAGCTGGAGATGCTGGACGACATCATTATCGAGAACAACCAGTGCGGCCGGCAGGCGGAAATTTACACCAACATCCTGGCCGGCATGATGGACGCGCGGGCGAGCATCGTCTCCAACAACCTGAACGTGCTGATGAAGACTCTGACCATGATCACCATTTGCTTGCAGGTGCCGACGATGGTGGTGTCGATTTTTTCCATGAACGTGCGGTTGCCCATTTCCTCGGACAACCATTGGGCGTTCTGGTTGGTGATGTCTTTGTCGGTGTTGTCGGTGTTGGGGTTCATGGCGTTATGGCGCTGGCGGAGGTGGTGAAGGATGGCTAAGGCGAGCGTGTATCCGCCGTCGGTGGAGAAGTTGATTGACGAGTTCGCGGAACTGCCGGGAATAGGCAAGCGTACCGCCGAACGGTTGGCGTTTCACATTTTGTCCACTCCCAGGGAGAGCGCGATGGCGCTGGCCTTGGCGATTCGGGACGCCCGGCGGAATCTCCGCGCCTGCCGGCGCTGTTTTCATATCGCCGAGGGGGAGCTCTGCGGCATTTGCGCCGATCCCAGGCGGGATACGGGGCTCCTTTGCGTGACCGAGCTGCCCCGGGACGTCATCGCCTTGGAGAAGGCGGACATTTACCGCGGGGTTTACCATGTGTTGCAGGGGCGGCTGTCGCCGGCGGAGGGGGTGGGACCGGAAGCGATTCGGGTGAAGGAATTGTTGGAGCGGTTGGGAGGTGGGGGCGAGGTGAAGGAGGTGATTTTGGCCACGCGTCCCAGCGCCGAGGGGGACGCGACGGCGGAGTATCTGGCGGGTCTTCTTGCCGAGAAGGCGCCGGATATCAGGGTCACCCGCCTGGCGCGGGGTCTGGCCAGCGGGGCGGACTTCGAAAACGCGGCGGCGTCATCCCTGGCTTACGCGTTTCAAGGTCGGCAGTGAGGTAGGCGGGAGGTGTAGTTTTTACCGATCCGGGGGGCTTTGCCCCCCAGACCCCCCGGGTAAGTTGCAGCCTTCGGGAGCTTCGCACGCTTTGAATTCGATACCGCTTTGGCGGCCCGGACGCAAAATGCGCTTCGCTCTTTTGCTCAAAAAGGTAGGGCCGCGTAACTAGTTTCAAATGGGTTTGTACCGAATGCTGGAACCGCATTTCATTTTACGCGGCCAATTAACCGCGTTTTAAATAACCGCTTTAACCGCTAACCACTAACCACTAACCGCGCACCGCAACCGCTATTTGACTTTTTTATAACCGCATTGCACGGGGGGCTGGTTGCGCCCCCCCCCCCCCCCCACCCCCCGGGCACCTGGACCCCCATACGCAAAGCGGCGGCGATACGCGCATCTCTATAACCTGCAAAGGCCCCCCATGTCCTCCGCCAAACTCTCCCACCCCACCCTCCACCGCTCCTGGGTCGAAATCAACCTCCAAGCCGTCGCCGACAACCTCCGCCATTTCCGCCAAATCGTCGGCCCCCACCCCCTCCTCATGCCCGCCGTCAAAGCCGACGCCTACGGCCACGGGGCAGTCCCCATCGCCCAAGCCGCCATCGCCGGCGGCGCCAACCGCCTCGCCGTCGCCACCGCCCACGAAGGACAAATCCTCCGCGAAGCCGGCATCGGCCTCCCCATCCAAATCCTCGGCGCCACCCTGCCCGAAGAAGTCAACCTCGCCGTTCACTACAACCTCACCCTCAGCGTCCACGAACTTTATATAGCCCAACTAGCCGCCCTCGCCGCCCATAAGGAAAACCGCACCGTCCCCCTGCACCTGAAAATCGATTCCGGCATGGGACGCCTCGGCATCCTCCCCGAAGACGCGGTCGCCGCCGCCGCCGAAATCGCCTCCTACCCGGGAATCCGCCTCGAAGGCGTATTCATGCACTTTGCCGACCCGGCGGACCTTCCCTACAGCCGCTGGCAAATCGACGAATTCAACCGCGCCACCCGGGCGCTGGAGGCCGCGGGAGTGAAAAATTTCCTCCGTCACGCCAGTTCCTCGGGGGCGATTCTCCTGCACCAGGACGCCCATTTCGACCTGGTCCGTCCCGGCTGCGGCATTTACGGTTACCTTTCTCCCGGCTGGCTCGCCCACGAACAGCGTTTTACCCCGGTCATGACCTGGAAAAGCACGGTCATCCAAATCAAGGACTATCCCCCCGGCCGCAACCTCGGTTACAGCCGCACCTACACCACCCGCCGCCCCACCCGGGTGGCGGTCCTGCCGGTCGGCTACGCCGACGGATTCCGCCGGGAATTCTCCAACCGGGGTTTTGTCCTGATTCGCGGCCGGCGGGCGCCGGTGGTGGGCATGGTGTCGATGGACTACACCATCGTCGACGTCACGGAAATCCCCGACCTAGAGGTTGGAGCGGTGGCCACGCTGCTTGGGGAAGACCGCGAAGAGCGTATAACCGCAGAGGAAATGGCGGAATGGGGCCAAACCATTCCCTATTGCCTGACCACCGGAATTGGTTCCCGGGTCGGCCGGCATTATCATGGTCTTGCGGCAAGGTAAGTCGGTCGGATTTTCATGGCGGTTACGCTACAGACTTTTTTTTACCCCGGGGTTTCGTTATAATTCTCGCTAGTGGATTGAGGGGTAATTATGAATAGGAGATAGCATGGCAGCCGATTTCAGGACCGCCCTCGCCAAGCGCCGAAGCAACTATGATCTCAGCGACAAGAGTTCCCTTTCCGACGCGCAAATCAAGGAACTGATTGCGCAGGGCGGGTTAATCGGGTTGAATTTCTATACGCAATTTCTCGATGAAACTGATAAAAATGCGGGCATCGAAGCCGCGCTGCGGCATTGGGAGCATATTTTATCGCTGGGCGGCGAAAACACCG
>JAVBTZ010000117.1:0-9319 GCA_031555915.1 Planctomycetota bacterium | reverse complement strand
GCGGTGACGGTCGAGTTTGCATGCCGTCAAGGTTTTGCCCCCTGGATTCCGGCTAAACCGCCCGTTAGGGATGCAGCAGCCGTTTAAGACGCCGGAATGACGTGCGGGGAGGGGACAGCGTAACAGGGCACGGAGGAATGTGTTGCCCTTATTTCAGCGCCATTCGGGACAATCACCCAATTACTACCGGTCATTGCCGGCGCGACGTTCCTCGGCCGCTGCGGAAGGGCAATAGCTGGGTTCCCCCCTTAAGACGCCGAAGAACACCTCGGCGGCGGTAGCGAGGACCGCCTCCCGCGCGGCGGCGAGGGGCAGGGTGAGGGTGCAGCCGGCGGCGCGTTCGTGGCCGCCGCCGCCGTAGCGGCAGGCCACGTCCAGGGCGCAGATGGGGGCGCGGGTGCGGAAGCTGACTTTAATCTGCGGCTGTCCGTCCTTGGGCGGCAGTTCGTAGAAAAATATCGCCGCCTGCACCCCTTCGATATCGCGGAGCAAATTGATTAAATTGGCCCGTTCCTCCGGGCCGGTCTCGGCCTGGGCAAAATCCGCCCGGTTCAGCCACGAGGTGGTCAACCGGCCCTGGTGCCGCACTTCCAGCCGGTTCAGGACCATTCCCTGCAGCCGCCGCTCCGCCAGGGTTACGGACTGGTACAATTCGCTGGCCGCCGCTGCCGGATTGGCGCCGGCCTTCACGCATTCCCAGGCCGCCTGCATGGCTTCGGCCGAAGTGTTTTCGTAGGAGAAGCGGCCGGTGTCGGTTACGAGCGCGGTCCAGATGGCCTGGGCCGCGGCGGGGGACATGGCCCTGTTTTCGTGGGCATAGAGGGTGGCGAGCATTTCGCCGATGGAACTGGCCTTGGGGTTCTGCCAGACCGCTACGCCAAGGCCGTCCCCGGTGGTGTGGTGGTCGATGGTGAAGGTGGCCAAGTGTTCGGGGGCGCTTTTGGCCGAGTCTTCCAGCCGGCCGACTTCGCCGCAGTCGAGAATGCCGAGGCAGTCGTAGTCCTGCCACCAGTTCTCCTTGGGGGAGAGGTCGACGGCGGCGCCTTGCACCAGATAGGCGAGGTGCTTGGGTATGGTGGAGGAGATGACGGCTTTGGCGGGTGAACCGGAGTCATTGAGGAAATTCACCAGGCCGATGCAGGAGCCGAGGGCGTCGCCGTCGGGCCGGTCGTGGGCGATGACGGCGAAACGTTGTCCGTGGTGGGCGTGGAGGAAGTTGGCGACATCGGTGATGGACATGTAGGACCCTTGGCAAGGAAAGGCGCTGCGCAAAAATAAGTTGGTTAGTCCTACAACGCTACTTTTACGGGAACCACTTCCGTAAAAGTAGCATGAGTATAGGGTTAGACACTAATTCCGGCGCTGGCGGTAAAGAACGAAGGTCACCGCAACTGGTTATTGCTGCGCGGCGCCAAAGCGGATTTCGGTTGGGTGGTGATATTTGTCATGCGGCTGCCTGACCGGGGCGCTAAGGCATTTCCAGCCTGCCGCCGCGGGGAATCACAATCCCGCCCTGGCGCTCGCGTTCATACTCCCGCGCCTGTTGCAGCAAATCTTCCACCCCCGCCTTAATCGCTTCGGGAAACGCCTCGCACGCCTCCCTTAAAGTCTTCGCCTTTATCTCGCACTGCACCGGAATCGGCCCGTGCGGGGTCATAATCTGGGCCGTGCCCATGAAGAGGGGGTGGCGGGCCGAATCATCCGCGCCGTCCGCCGTCACCGGCCACAAACATTGAATGGAGCCCAAGCCCATGTCGGTGTAAGTCTCCGACCGGTAAAGATTATTCAAATTGACCTTGTCGTTTCCAGAAATAAGCGCATCGTCAGCCATGACATTCCTCTGCATAAAAAAACCGGCAAGCCCGGTAAACCTAAGCTGGCCGGTTGACGGCAAGGACGCCCCACCCGCGTGAAACTTCCCCAAGGCGCCCGCATAGCGGCGTTAGAACAGCCCTGACCCTACCCCAAATCGGGCAGGGCCGCATCCTCCACCAACTCCAAATCGTCGGCAGTTGTTCCCTCACGGGGGGACATCGCAAACACCCCCGCCAATCCCAGGGAACAAAGCCGTTCGTAGGTGGAGGATTTCAAACGTATTTTCAGCTTTTTCCCGGCTTTGTCGGTCACGCTTTTCGCTTCGCACAACATGCCGACCATCATGCTGGGCATGGATACGGCGTCGGAGATGTCCAGTACCACCTCGTTCTCCGGGACATCCGCCGCGAGGCTGGAGACGATGTTCATCAACTCCATTCCGGCGCGAGATTGATAGCGCGGATCAAATCTGGGTGTGAGTTTGAGGACGTTGCCGTTGACCTTAAACCTCACCATGGAAGAATTATCCATAATCTACCCCTCATCTATCACTCGCAAAAACGCCTGAAGGCGGTAAGCGGGCGCTATCAGTCGGTCTTCACCTCGCTAGTTTCGGCCGGCTTTACCGATTTAACCCAACGCTTGCGGCCGCGCACCTTGATTCGCTTAAAACCCGCGTCTTCACGATTTTTGACTTTTTGGGCTTTCTTCTTTTTGATGTAGCGTATCTTGTACTCCATTTTCCTTCTCCTGTCCTGCGTTAAACTGTCATCGCCTGATGCTGAATGACCCTGAAAACTTTACAGAAAATCAACAACGGTTGCCACCTTTTGCTTTAAAGGTTATATCCTAGACGCCACTTTACCGCACTCTCAGGAATTTTTCAAACGATTCCTGAAATATTCGCCGATACCCGCCGCCGGGACCCGCGCCTGGGCCATGGAATCCCGCTCGCGAACGGTGACGGAACCGTTTTCCAGGGTCTCCGTGTCCACGGTCACGCACCAGGGCGTACCCACTTCGTCCATGCGGCGGTAGCGCCGGCCGATGGCGCCGGATTCGTCGTAAAAGGCGTTCACCCCTTCGCGAAGGAGCTCGTTCAGAATGCCTTCGGCCTTCTCCGGCATGCCGTCCTTCTTCACCAGGGGGAAGACCGCGACCTTGATGGGGGCGAGGCGGGGATGGAAATGGAGAACCGTGCGGACGTCGTTTTTCTCGGCGTCGACCACCTCCTCCGCGAAAGCGTCGCAGAGGAAGGCCAGGGTCGCCCGGTCGGCGCCGGCGGCCGGTTCGATGACGTAGGGGGTGAAGCGGCGTTTCGATTCCGTCTCGAAGTACGAGAGGTCCTTACCCGAGTGCTCGCTGTGTTTCTTGAGGTCGTAGTCGGTCCGGTTGGCGATGCCTTCGAGTTCGCCCCATTCGCCTTCGCCCTGCGGGTTTTCGAAGGGGTAGTAGTATTCGACGTCGACGCAGGCCTTGGCGTAATGCGCGAGTTCCGCCTTCTCGTGGTGGCGGAGACGCAGCTTGTCGCCCTTCATGCCCAGGGATTTGTACCAGTCCAGCCGCGTCTTCATCCAGTAGTCGTACCACTGGTCGTCCGTGCCGGGTTCGACGAAAAATTCCAATTCCATCTGTTCGAACTCGCAGGTGCGGAAGGTGAGGTTCTGGGTGGTGATTTCGTTGCGGTAGGATTTGCCGCATTGGGCGATGCCGAAGGGGGGCTTCATGCGGCTGGAATTCAGGACGTTCAGGAAATTCACGAACATCCCCTGGGCCGTCTCCGGCCGGAGGTAAACGGCGGAGGCGCCGATGATGCCGGCGAGTTTTTCCTTCCGCGCCGCCGCGTCCATTTTCGCCATGTCGTCGACGGCGTTCAGGATTTCCTGCATCGGGTCGACGGGGCCAAGGGAAGTGCGGAACATCAGGTTGAACTGGCGTTCGTCGGAGAGGTCGCCCGAGCCGCAGACCGGGCAGACGTAGCCGCGGGGCGGGGCGACGCCTTCGAGTTTTTTGCCGTCTTTCCTGCCGCCTTCGCGGTAGATGATTTTTTCGCCCGGGTTCGCTTTGGGGGCTTTGTCGGCGCGGAAGCGTTCCTTGCAGTTCTTGCAGTCGACGAGGGGGTCGGCGAAGCCGGCCAAGTGGCCGGAGGCGCGCCAGACGTCAGGGTGCATGATGATGGAGCAGTCGAGACCGACCACGTCCTGGCGTTTGGTAACGACATCTTCCCACCAGGAGTTCTTGACGTTCCTTTTCAGTTCGACGCCCAAGGGACCGTAGTCGTAGCAGGCTTTGAGGCCGCCGTAGATTTCCGAGGACTGGAAGATGAAGCCCCGGCGTTTGGCGAGGCTGACGATTTTCTGCATGGTGCTTTCGGCCATTGGATTCCCCAGTAAATTGTGGAATAAAGCGTAACGCCTTATTTTTACTTTCGGTAGACGTTTCCCCGGTGCCCAATCTGCAAAATTAAAACACGAACCGAATCATCCTGAATATCACATATAATCCGATAGTTACCTACGCGATAGCGCCATCTGCCTCCCAACGGTCCTGTCAAAGGTTTGCCAACCCGGCGAGGATTGGCAGACGGGGCTATGCGAGTATCCATGTAGTCCAATATCCGCTTCGCATCTTTGCGGTCCAAGGATTTGAGGGCACGCTTGGCGGTGTCGGAATAATCAATCTTCCAGGCCAAGTTCAACCCTCATTTCCCGCGAGGTGAAAGTCTTTTCTTTGCCGTGTTTAACACGTTCCAACACTTCGGAGGCGGTAAAATAATCGGTGATGTCGTCTATGCCATTCTCAATAGCCATTTGCAAAAGCACCGACTTGTCCTGTCCCGTTTTGGTCGCCAAAGTTTCCAGACGCGATTCGACCTCCGGTTCCAACGTTACGGTGAACGGCATTTTTCGTCCTCCTATTGGCGCTGGCGCATTTTCTTGAGAATTTCCACCCCTTGCCGGATGGTCTCGTCCTTCGCCGAGTAGGCGATGCGGAAGTGGGTGTCGCGTTCCGAGAAACAGCCGCCCGGGATTACCAGCAGGTTGTTCTTGAGGCATTCCTCGACAAACTCAGTCCCGCTGCCCCAGGGGGTTTTCGCGAAGATGTAAAAGGCGCCGCCGGGTTTCACCACTTCGTAGCCGGCGTCCTTGAGCCCGTGGTAGATGAGGTCCCGCTTGTTTTTGTATTCGGCCATGTAGGAGTCCATCTTGAAGTCGATGGCGGCGGCGCAGGCGACCTGCATGGGGGTGGGGGCGCAGACGAAGGAGAACTGCTGGAATTTGGTCATGGCCTGGATGAGTTTGGCTGGCCCGACCGCCCAGCCGATACGCCAGCCGGTCATGGCGTGGCTTTTCGAAAAACCGCCCAGGGACAGGGTGTGGTCGGGGCAGAAGTCGCGAATACGGGCCAGGGGGCCGTCGTAGGCGTAATATTCGTAGATGTCGTCGGCGAGGACGATGAGGTCGTGTTTGACGACGACCTTGGCCAGGGCTTCGAGTTCGTTTTTGCCGTAGACGGCGCCCGTGGGGTTGGAAGGGGAGCCGACCAGGATGGCTTTGGTTTTCGGGGTTATGAGCCGCTCGATTTTATCCGGGTCCAATTTCCATTCCGGGTAGGTGTCGTACATGACGGGGACGGCGTCGAACATGAGGGCGAGCTGCTTGTACATGACGAAGTAGGGGTCGGGGATTAGGATTTCGTCGCCGGCATCGAGCAGGGCCATGTAAGCGAGGAGGAGGCCGCCGGAGACGGCGTTGGTGATGAGGAGTTCCTCCTGTTTTCTCCCTTTGAAAATGGACGCCAGGATTTTGTTGCGGAGTTCGTGTCCGCCTTGGGTCGGGGTATAGCAGTTTCTGCCGCAGCGCATGGCTTCGATGGCTTTTTCCTTGAGGGGTTCGGGGACGTCGAAGTCGGGTTGGCCGATGGAGAGGTTGACCGGGTTTTTCAAGTTTGCGGCCAAGTCGAAGATGCGGCGTATACCGGAGGCTTCGGTGCGGGCTACACGGTCGGCGAGCGGTTTCATGTGGGGCCTCCTTAGCTATTGATGCGACAACCATAACACCAAAGGCACGGATGCATCCGTGCCCTTGGCCTAAACCAATGACGAGCCAATAGTGTCCCGGCGGGGGATTATTTCTTGGCCGGCTCTTCTTCCTCTTCGGTCTTTTTCTTCTTTTTCTTCATGGCCACTTTGATGGAACGGACTTTGGGCATGCCGAAGAGGCCGTCGTCGGCGGAATTCCACCGCCCGGCGGCTTCGAGTTTTTCCAACCGTTCGAGGCGGGAGAGGACGTTGCGGTGTTTGGCGGCGTTGCTGCTGGTGTGGAACGACGAATGGATGCTCACGCTGAAAATCTCCTCAAAAACTGAAACGCAAATGAACTGAAACGCGCGATTACGCAAAGAAAAAAACAGGCAAAAACCGGCTTTTAAACCAAACAATTATCGGAGCGGCCCCGGTCCTATCCCGCCACGGCGGCCGGCATCTTGACAATCGCCCCCGAATTCAGGGGCACTTCCAACTTGGCCGCCACCTCTTCCTGCACCGCCTTCAGGATATAATAAAAATCCCGTTGCGGCGTCATGGTGCTGAAGTGCGTATACCCCTTGACGATTACCATCCCCACCTCGGCCAGGAGACCGCGGAATTCGCTGCTGGCCCGGTCCTGCATCAGGCCAAACATGGTGGTCCCCGGGTTTATGACTTCAATTTTACCCGAAAACCCGGCGTTTGTCGCGTCTTTTTCGGTGGCCATGGAAAAAATCGGCTTCGCCGACACCACCAGGTAAACCTTCTTCCCCATGTCAGCCAACGTTTCCGCCAGCGGCTTGTCCAACACCACTTCGCCGGCCCGGTGGGCTATCAGCATCACCGACTCCGCCTTCTGCGCCGCTTGCAGGAAAACCTCGCTGTCGTCCCGGGCCGGCGGCACGCGGAAAGACTGCACCACCTTTTCCTGGATGTCGCCTCTTCCCAACCCGGTATAATTCGTCATGACCCCGGCGTAGGAAATCCTTAACGCCTTTTCCAGCGGGGTCAATTCCGGCGGGGCATGTTCCTCCAAATACTTCAAAATCCCCAAAGCGGCCTTGGAGCCGCGGGCCTTTTCATTCTCGTAGGGATCCCTCACCCCCAAAGCCCGGCAGGCGATTTCCCAGCAATTCAAATAGACGTCAGCCGGATGATTGCCGAGATCCCCCTCATCGGCAATTTCCCCCATGACCTTCAGGAGAACCTTGCGATGAATGAAATCCTCGTCCGACACCACCTTGGCAGTGGCGATAATCATACTCAGCGCGTCCGGCACGCAATCCGGTATAGGTTTCATTAGCCAGCACTTTGTAAAAAATTAGATACCCGCCACACCCCTCAATAAACCGCCACCCCCAATTCACGAATCGGCGCAATGCGGCAGCCGATGTATGGTCGTGGTTGCCGGGATAGGTTTATCCCCTCCATCACATTATATATTTGCAGGAGCCGGTTCAACTCCTGGTCGGTGACGCTTTGCCCCAAGCCTACCGCCAGAATGTAATGCGGGTCGGCGCCTTGGGTGCGAAAAATAAACCCCGGGATTTCCCGGCCGATTTCCTTTCTCCCTCTGGCCAAAGCTTCCGCCAGTTCCAGTTCCAGACGTTCCGGCAATTCGTCGGTGGCCGGCTCGATGCGGATGACCAGGGTGTAATCCGTCTCCGGCGGCCTGAAGGCGGCCCGGGGCGGCGGGGCACGGTTACGGATGCCCACGCGACTGGGGTCGGCCGGTTCGATGTCGGTCATTCCCGCCAGGCCGGCCGGGCGTTCCTCCTGTCCCCGTTTGTAACCGATGAAGTACGAACTCCCGACCAGCGCCAGAATAACGGTAAAGCAAATCAGCGCCGTGTCAAGCGCAAATACTACTTCGCGCGGCGATTTTGTCCTGACTTCCGGCACCGGTTCCGGGTGTTCCTGGACCTGTGGCGGCGGGACGCGTTCGGCCGGGCGGCGCGGTTTCGTTTCGGTTTTGGCGCTGTCAAAGCGTTTGCCGCTAAACCATCCCGGCGCCGGCGGCAGCGGCTGGGGCGGGGGGATGTTGAAGGAACTCTGGGGATTATAGGGATTTTGGGTAAAGGAGGTGGCCGGACCGTGAGTTGCGGCGGCGGCGAAGCTGCCGCCGTTTCCCATGGCGGTGAAGGCGCCGCTTTTCCCTGTTCCTCCGGTTGCTGGACCTGCCGCGGTATTTATGCCGGCGTTTCCCGTTTCCCCCACTTCGGGTTCAAGGGTGGAACTTTGCCGGCTGCTGGCGAAGGCGACGCTTTCCTGTTCGGCCAGGGGTACGGCGTTGGTTTCGCTGGTTTGTGCCGGTACCGCTTCTTTCGTCTCAGGCTCGTGGCGTTTTTGGTCGATACTTTCGGTAGTGGTTTGACGATTAATCCGTGTTGACTGCGGTTTTAGCTTTTCCTGACTTTCATTTCTGGCCTTCAGGTTGACGTGGGCGCTTACCGCGTCGTCAATGATGACGCCTGGGGCGTCGGTGACGTCGGGTTCGGGCATATTCGCCTGGCGGGCCGGTTTGCTTTCGACGCCAATAGGTGGCTTTCCTTTAGCGCGTTTTGCGGCGAGGATTTCGTAAAGTTCAAGTTTTCTGCCTTCTTTTGCCATCTTGGCAAAACTCCGCGTGTTGCCGGCGCCGTTTCGGGGTTATCCGCACTAATGGCGGAATGGGGGCGTGTCTTATTTAATTGACCCCGTAATCCCAATATTTTCCCCCTGCATTCATCATGAAGGCAGGCGTCAAGCCTTTCATGGTATTCAACCCGCCTGCTCCTGTCAAGGCGATACCGCATCCTTTCTCTCCCTATATTATGGAGGCGCCGATTTTATGCTGGCAGTTTACGATAGTGTTTTTACCGAACAATTTGGGGCTGCGGTTCATTCCTACTTGAGTTATGTGAAGGTGGAGTGCGGACTTTCCGATAATACGCTGGAGAGTTACAGCAGGGATTTAAGGGCGTTTCAGACTTACCTGGGGGAGGATCGCGATATATCGACGGTGTCGGGCAAGGACATCTCCGGTTATATTGGTTGGATGGCGGAGCGGGGGCTTTTGCCGAAGAGCAGGGCGCGGATGTTTGTGAGTTTGCGTTGTTTTTTTCGCTTTTGTCATAGTGAAAAATATATCAGCCACGATCCGGCGCAATTTTCGGATTGCCCGAAGATTTGGCGGCATTTGCCGCACGATTTATCGCCGGGGGAGATAACCCGCTTACTGGAGGCGGAGTGCGGTTCGGATGATTTGTCCATCCGCAATCGGGCGATACTGGAGATTTTTTACGCGACCGGGGCGCGGGTGAGCGAAGTGTGCGATTTGAAAATGACCGATTTGGATTTGGAGGAAAGGACGCTCCGGTTGTTCGGCAAGGGTTCGAAGGAGCGCATGACCCCCTTGGGGGAGGAGGCGGTTCAGGCGATAGGGCGTTATTTATCGGGACCGCGGGAATCGTTGTTGGGGGGGCGGTTGGGGGATGG
>JAVBTZ010000138.1:0-19621 GCA_031555915.1 Planctomycetota bacterium | reverse complement strand
GAAATCATTTCAATCCGATGAAGTCTGCCGGCGTCACAGAGGTACTTTCCCTTCTCCAGCTTTTCCGGGCTTACCGCCAACTTGAAATCTTTCTCCAGGAGTATTGCTATCTCCTCCGCCGCTGTCTTCATCCAATCGGCGGGCGTGGGAGTGTCAGGCATCGTCATGTAAATAATCCTCCATCTATCGGTTCCGCACTGCGTCCATCACCAATCCACCACTCAAACATTTCATCGGCATTGGCAATACCTATTTTTAGCTTCGGCAATCGCTGGAAATATCGTTTGAACAGTTTTTCATACCCAGGATAATCCTCTCTATGCCGTTGCCGCTCTCTAGGTGTTGCCATAGGGCAAAACAGGCATCCAACTCGCCTCCATCCTCGGTCATAGAGTTCGCAGTATGGCAGATTGCGCGATCGAATGAACTCCCATACATTCGCCGTCGTCCAATCTATGATGGGATGCATAAACCTAGTTCCCCTGTCTTGGTAACATGACTCGAAAGCCCGTCTTTTTGAACGGCGGACAGACTCTTCCCACCGTACACCAGTCACAATCATACGACCTCGTCCGCCTCGTTCTTTAAGCTCACGACAACACCATCGTGCATTACGAAGTGGGGGAAGCTTCTTTTTTAACAGCAATTGCAGAAAGGTCATTTCAGGGCGGTCGATTGTCACATCCGGTGTCGATTTCACAAACCGCACTAGCTCCGGCGGGTCGATAGTTGTGAGCGAATAGTGCGCCTCGAACTTCACTCCGGCCATTCGACAAAGTTCAAGAATAACCACCGAATCCTTCCCGCCAGAATAGGCCAACCAATAGCCTTCAGGACCTGCCAGGGGTGCATAACCTTGGATTCGTTTGATTGCCTCGGCAACTTTATCTTGGACGCCGAAAAGCGTTGGGATTAACAGCGTGCTCATCCTCTCGATCTCCCATGCAAAACAGTGTAAGCAACCGCCGCAGTAAGTGGCACGACGCCGTTTCCCAGCGCTGAAATTCGGCTTGGCCAGCCGGAAGCCAGGGCGATGTCCAGTTCCGCGGCACTCCCATCAACGACTCGACCCAGGTGGGGTTCAACTTCACCACCCGGCCCTGCTTCACCTGCATTTTTAAGGCGGGCTTGCCCTTGCATATCAGGTCTTCGCCGCCGTTGGTGTCGTGCGCTCTTGGCGTAGACCACGACGCGGGGCGCTTCCCAGGGGTGCTGGTCTTCACCGGGACGACCTGGCCAGTAGTTATCCCGTACAGTGACGGCCGCTCCATCCCCTTTACCCCCCGGTCCCGCTGGTATGGGCGGCAACTGCTGTCGCCCACGGTCACAGTAGGCCAATTCATCGCCGCCGCCGACAGATGCGGCGACCCCGCGCCGTCCCGACTGTTCGGCCCGTACTTCTCGCCTTCCGAACCCCGGGGCGTGGGCCAAGAGGAAGAGCCGTTCCCGTCGATGCGGCGCCCCGCACTCCTCCGCCGAAAACAAATCCCACTCCGCATCCCACCCGGCGTAGGAGAGGTCGCGAAGCACCAGGTCCAGTCCGGAAGGTTGGCCGGAAACACACCCCCGCACGTTTTCCAGGAAAATCCATCCCAGGCCATTTTCGCGGGCAATGCGCCAGAAGGCGGGCCAGAGCCAGCGGGGGTCGTCATCGCCGCGGCGCTGTCCGGCGCTGGACCAGGGTTGACAGGGGATTCCGCCGTGCAGGATGACATTGGCTGGCTCGACATCCAATCCTCTAATAATTCGTTCTGCCGGCAGGGTGAGTAAATCGGACCAGATAGGCGCCTTATCCAAGGTTCCTTTCTCCATTTGCCCAACCAGAATCGAGGCAGGATAAGCTTCCCTTTCGCAGTACAGGACGGTGCGACAACTTCCGCCCAGCGCGAGGCGGAGGCCGAGGTCGATTCCTCCGTATCCGCTACAGACGCTAATGGCGTGGGTGGGATGTAGAGCCATGCCATCACGGCGCCTTCTTCTCTTCCGGTTTAGGAGGCAGGATAACGGCTCCACCAGCGTTCGTGCGGCAAAAGAAAACTATGCGCGAACCAGTTACCGTATCTTTGTAGACATAAACGGAAGGGCCAACCCAAGTCGTCTCACTTTCCACCAGCACTATCTCCCCCGCATACGAGCATCCGAGAAACATCAGTACAGCCAGGGTGGTTAAAATTGCTTTCAATGTGCTTTCTCCTTAATTTTTCTAATCTTTCCCCGCCACCGCGCGGGCATCGTGAATCCTCGCCTCCTGCTCATCCCGCCTCCGCCGGCGAATGGCAAGAAGCTTGTCTACCGCATGGTTGTGCTCCTTGGCAAGCCGCTGATGCCGGCAAACCTTGCATTCCTTCATGCGCAGCCGACCGGCGCTGACATTGACATAGAATTCGTCAACATCCAACAAAAGCTTGCACCTGATGCATTGCGCCTTGCTGCGCATGGCTCAATCCTTTGAAAGTCTAGACGTTAAGGTGATAAGCCTGACGTGCGGCATCAACTTTACCCCGCAGTTTTTGCAATTGGACTGCACCTGATTCCGGAGTTTGTTTAAAGGATTCTTTTGGTTTTGCCTGTTCAACATTCGGGGTATCATTTGATAGCTTATAAAGAAACTCTATTAATATTCTTGGACTATCACTTAAACCCCAAATTATCCAAAACATTATACTGACAACCAACCCTGCATAACTGAACCCGCATAACGTTAAACCTAAAGAAACTAAAGGCATAACAAGCAACAACATGGTGACTATAACTTTCATCACTTCTACATTTTCCATAGATATCCCTTTGTTTTTTTAAAAGGCGTAATGATGAATTACAAAAAGCCAACGGCACAACGCGCGATAGCGCGTGTGTCGACATGGCAACGTTATTCTGTTTGTGGAGGTTAGGCCCCGGACAGCCTCATCAGGCGCGGCGTGTCAAGCCGCACAATTGCCGGTGGTTCAGATGTGGAGGAATTCCATTGGGTGGATACACCCGAAACCACTTCGGCAATTTCGGCGTGGGGAGCCGATTACACCAGCACTCTAAACCCGCTTTCTACATAGCTTGCACCTCCTTTCTAAAATGTACGTCTGTGCTTACACACAAATTCATTGACAGCCTCCTCAGGCACGGTATATCAATCAGTCACCGGTCAGGCCAGTGACTACTACCGAGAACAGCTTGACTTTATTTCCCTTTTGGGAGAGGATTCGCAAAAATAGGTTAAAACTATCGGTTCGCATGAATCCGTTTTTCTGTAATTTCCCAAAAGTGCATTAACTCCCTTCCGCTAACTTGGAGAATGTACGATGAATACACAAACAACAAAATGGGATTTGTTCTCTTTTGATACTTTAAAAGCCATACTTATTGGCGTGGCTGTTATTATTATTGTTGAAGTCTTTAAATGGCTTATTCGCCAAATTCAAATTCAGAAGACCCGAGACCTTGAACGTAAGTTACCAGAAAACAACATCTGTACAAAGTATGACGAAAACAATCAGGATTTCATATTAAACTCACTTCAAATCATTTTTAGTGCCGTCAATGATATTGGAACAGGAGTACTTTTTATTTTTTGTGGTTTATTAGTTAGTTGTATTTCAAATTCATTGACAAGCTTCTTCGTGGCAGCCTTATTCTTTATCCATTATTGGCTAAAAGGATGCTCCGCTGTTTACGATAATTTAAGAGACATCGAATTGATAATTCGTCATAACAAGAACAAGCCTACCGTACCTTCTGGAAAAGGAAATCGAGGTATGGCCCTAAAATCTCATAAACAACATGGTACAAAGTGCAAATAATTACTGCGATTATCGCAACTCGGTGGTCATCCATTTTTTTCATATGCTTTTACCCTAACACAGGAGATAGTTGGTATTTATCTAATAAAGTTCGCCCATTCTTACATCATAAACAATTCGTGTAGACAGCCTCCTCAGGCGCGGCATGTCAATCCGCGCGATTGCCGGTGGCTCGGGTGCGGGGGGAGTCGGGAGAAAGACACCCGCAACCACTTCGGCAATTTCGGCGTGGGGGGGCGCCGAATTAGTTGGCCGGTTTGGGAACGGGAACCAAGGTTGCGCGTTTCAATTTAAACTGAATGCTGATTTTTTTTTGCAAAACTAGCCGCTTCATAAAGGTGCTGGATTCCTTCAGTCATCGCGTTCTTGATTGCAGCGCCGGCAGTGCTGCCGTACCCGTAACACCCCCTTTCGAAATCTTGAGAAACGTTGGCGTACCATTTGACCCCATACTTGTTCATGGACGGCCGATACTCTAACACGCCAATTTTTTGGCCTTCGAGCATAATAGCGAATTCCGTCTCGCCTTCTGGTTCATATTTATCAGAGTCCAACCAGATCGGCTTTTCAGGTAATGTGCGTCCTGTATCAGAAGATTCAACATCATTGCTATGCTTCGTTTCCATAATGGCCAGGGAGGGTTCTATTGGTGTAGCTTCATTTGTAGATTTATCAATTAAACAACTGATGCCGAATATCGCAAAACCTAAAACAGCCATAATTATGCCTGTTAAAGCAAATGCCCCAATAATTTCCAAAATATCATCCATTTGGCTCATCCTTTCAAATAGAAAACACCGCCCACTGTTCCCGGCAGCAGGCGGCCCAACAGTGCCGGTTGTACCACCCGACAGAGCGCCTTTTACCGCCCAAGAATTACAACCATGCCGATGGGGTAAGATAGCCAGGCCGTTTACCGCAAACTCTGGACCGCAGCCCTGGGAGTTTTTGAACGGCCTGGCACGTCTCGGGAGAGAGTTTCTTTGATTTGGCGCATTACAAAAACCAGCTTAATACTAAATTAACCAGCGGATAGCATATGACACATAGACCAATAAAGATTGGAAAACAACAAAGAATCATGAAATCATTGCACATCTTGACTATGTTCGCTTTTTCGGATTCTGAGTGCTTCGTTGAATTGACGGTATCATTTCGATACGTGTAAAGCACTATCAAAAATAAGCACCCTATAATAAACCAAATGTTAATAACAAACGAAGCGGATAAGGTTTCTCCTGGTGGAAGAATGAGAATCATGATTTATCCCTTAAACACATGGACTATCTTTAAGAACAATACTACGACAACCCAACAATAGAAGAAACGTGCTTTCTCAATCGGGGAGTAGATATTCGTGCAACCAACCATGATAACCAAATACAGTAAAGCGAACCCCGCTCCCAACGTCCAGGTGGTCAGCATACGGTGGATTCTAGCGACGAGTTTTTTCATTTTTTCCACCAGCACCAATGATTACCGAACCCCAATAAATCAAACCGAAAAGATTCAACAAAACGTAAAAATCCAGACCATGAGAAATCATTCTGTCTGGTAACACTAAAGCCGAGCTAATTACAAAAATCCATGCCAGAATGGTTTTTATCATTTTGTTACCCCATGCCCACCAACCCACGCCTGGAACGAAGACCGGTCCACCGGCGAAGTACTCAAGGGCGCCCTATGCCCTTTGGCGTCCTTACCAGCGTAGAAATGACCTCGCTTGACATGCTTCATCAGGTTCTCTTTCGCCGTTCTGCACAGGGTGGCGCGGTACAGATATTCAACCGCAACCCACCACGGCCACCAAATTACCGAAGGCTTTAGATATTCTTCATAAGCCGGCTTTTGAGTGGGCGTTTTTACTTCCGCAGTCATGAGGACATCCCCCATTTGCACATTCTGATAAAAGTGGATTTCCCGATTTTGGTTGCAGTTTACGTAACCCCTTACCATAGATCATTTAACGCAAAATCCCTTCGGCGGAGGTTGAGAGCGCCAACCATCGCCGGAAGTCTAGGATTCTTAAGTTGAGCAGGTTAAATACTGAGGTATGGTGAAAGTAATCAGGTATCAATCGTAAAAGGCAACGACCCGAATCACGGATACTTTATTTCCTGCAATCACAAACTTTACCAGCCAGCCCCTGCTCGGAAGAAAGACCAGCCTCAGTCTGGCTCGAAATGGTTTCCACCGCATCTTTTACTATGCGAAGGTATTGCATCCTTTCATGGTTGGTCATACCAGCGTTTACGTATATTTGCACTTCCCCCTGTTTCGACTTTTCAACGGTCAGTATTCTCTCTAATTTCGAGTCAGTATTTCGTGTTGGAGTCATCACTAGGAATATAATGCACACACCAATGAATAAGGCGCCAATCACTGCGATATACCACTCGTCGTCGTCTAGCATTTGAGCCTCACCTTTTTTTGGTTGCCGGAGCCGCGCCGGTGTGGGATGATAAAAAGTTGCCTGCCAGAGTGCCAGCTCTGGCAGGCGGTGGTCCCGTGGGTCTCCTGGGAGGGAGGTGTGGGGGATTTTTGTGCTTCAGGATTGAATGACATGGCTTGATTCTCCCAGGAATGCCCCTGGCAGGGCGATTTGCTTTAACCGCGTCTTTGCTTTACATCGTGTAAATCCGATTTTGGTTGAAGAACGACCGGTGTTGTGGTCGATGAAAGAAATATATCTTACAATGCAGATAATTCAAGGCAAAAATCTTGGAACACAGATAAATGGCTGGTCGTAAAAGTCTAACCCCAAATTCAAGAAAAGGTTACACTGGCAAAAAAATTTCGATTTTTTGCGAGAAAGCCCGTGCACGTAGAATGGAATTAGGTTTAGAGCAATCGCAGATAGCACAGAGAACAGGGCTGAAACAAAGTAGAATATCCGAACTAGAGGGCGGGAAATTTTTCAATGATTGTGATCGCATCATTGCCCTCGCCCGCGCCCTTGAAACAACCCCCGATTACCTATTCGGCTTCCGGGAGGAGCCATAAATGCCCGAAAACATCGTCCCTCTTGACTCCCGCATCTTCCAGGTTCGCGGCCAAGCTGTCATGCTGGACAGCGATTTGGCGGTGGTGTACGGAGTGCTGACCAAAAATCTAAACAAGGCGGTCGGCCGCAACAGTGCCCGTTTTCCTGAAGAATTCGCCTTCCAACTCCAACAAGATGAATGGGATTCTTTAAGGTTCCAAATTGGAACCTTAAAGAGTGGGCGCGGTCAACACCGGAAATATCTTCCTTGGGTCTTTACTGAGCATGGCGCTGTCATGCTGGCGACCGTTCTGAACTCTGAACGAGCCATCAAAGCCAGCATCGCCGTGGTTCAGGCATTCGTCCGCATTCGCCATGTTTTGGACGCCCACCGCGATTTAGCCCGTAAAGTGGACGAATTAGCCGCACAAGTCGGCGACCACGGGCAAGCGATTGCCCTCATTTTCCACCAACTCGGCTGGTTGACCCAAGACCAAGAGCCGGAGCCGCCAAAAGAGCGTATTGGTTTCAAACCCAACAAAGAACGCGGCATATCCGGAAAATCGCGAAAGAAATAATCGAAGCCCGCACCAATGTTTTTTTGTACAATTACGTTCAGCAAATCGTTCAATTCGTCGATGGAAACAGTGTACTAAATACCGAAAACTATGCAAGATGAAATTTACGAAAAACCGAACGACGGTAACCACAATGAACCCATCACCCGAAGATACAATAGGTTCGCGTCTCGATAAATTTTTGCGCGCGAGGTTTCCCGAGGCAAAAAGCCAGAGGCGCAGAAGTGAAATGTTCGGTTTTCCGAACACAACGGTTGTATATTGGCTGTCAGGAGGCGCTTCAATATCAGGAGAGGCGTGCACCAAATTACTTGGTTTGGGTTGTGATTTGAAATGGCTGCTTACTGGCGTAAAAGAACAAACACCTCCCGCATTGTCAGCAGGAGGTGTCGAAATTAGCGAACGGCTCTTAAGGTTGATAAAGGTGTCAAGTAACCTTCAGTTTTTATTACAGCAATGTGAGCTGGACGCGATGCAAAGTTTTATCGCCGAAGACGATTTGGAAATTCTATTTAACAACATAGTACCAGCAATCAAAGAGACGCGGAAAAAAGCACAACAGGCAAAGGCAAAAAAAAAGCCAGGATAACTCAACCAAAGACTACCGGATAATCCTCAATCGTTCGCGTCTAAGCGCTTCCAATTCCTGCTCTATGCAATCCAAAACCGCATCCGCGACGCTGTCGTCCAAGTGTTCTGTCACAATGCGAGGAATTTGGTATTTTGCATTCTCAACCAGCGTCTCTTCCGCCCCTTTTTCAGTCACCTTTTCCACCGATGCAGGCCGCAACTCATCAATGGTTACAACTTCACCCACTGTACTGCGTATTTGCGCCGCAATCCATTCGGCTCGTTCCATGAATTCCCGACCAAATGAACCATCAGCCCAACCAGCCATGAGGTTATACCTAGCGAATGCCTCAGCTAAGTCGAAATTGATTCTTGCAACCATCGCCTCGGGACTATCGGATTGCGTGGATACGATGAATTTGGAACACTCAACGGAGTACCTGGAACACGCCAATCTTTTAACCGCGCGTGCCAGGTTGCAGACATCACAGGTCGTCGATTCACTACACCATTTCAAGGGCATGGCAAGCGGAGCAAATTCCTTGTGTAATGCCTGGCATATTGTCGCCTCTCGCGGGCTGATGTGCTTACGTTTTGGATACTGTTTTTGTAATAACGCCAAGTCGTATATTCGGCACAGATAAAACTGGCACCTAGCTGCTGCGACTCGCGCAGCAAACGGTGTCGGTGTCTCCATCCCAGCTCGTGTTCCATGTCTGCCATGGGAAACCATTTCACCCCTCCGATTTATCCTTGCTACCATAGAGGTTTCATCGGAACAATGTTCGGAATAAAACAGCTTTTTGTAAAAGATGATGAATCTGACAGGGGATGTTTTCGTACATAATCACAACCAAACAGGATTAGGAGAAGTAAAAATGCGTTTAGTGCTCGCGATTTTCCTACCGTTCCTGGTGTTTTTCACCATAGGACGGCCGCTTGCGGGTATTGTTTGCATCATCCTGCAATTCACCCTGATTGGCTGGCTCCCCGCTGCGATATGGGCGGTTTATGCCCTGAACAACTTCCACGCCGACAAGAAAATTGAAAAGATGAAATCTGAATTATCAGGGCAAAACCAGGGGAAATAGTGTCTCTTGCATGATGACGAGAGGCGGCGCATATGGCATTTCACCGATTGGATATTAACGGAAAGCCACTACCCAGCAAAGGCAAAGGACGAACGAACCGCAAGGCGGCGGAAAGGATGGAAAACGGCGTTACCTTGTTTCATTACGAAATCACCGCCGCCGTCAAATTGCCCGAAGGTAAGATGCGGCAAATCCGCCGGCGCTATTGGCTGTCGGGGGATGATAAGGCCGAGGCAAAAGAACGGGAATTATGCCGGCAAACCCCAAAGGATGCGTTGACCTGGGAAGATGCCTACAAACGCTGGCTGGAGAACAACGATTTTTCCGAAGGCCATGTCAAAAACACCACCACGACCATGAAGCAATGGTATGCCGCGTTTGGCGCCAACAGCACTATTGAGGGGACCAGCCTGGCGGCATTCAGCGCGTGGATGGAGGAGCGGTCTAAGGAAGGCAAAGGGAGAGGAGCACAGATAAAATATGGGCACTTGATGGCGATTGCCGAATGGTGCCGGGAACGCGGGTACGTGACGGAGATTCCATTCGAACATTCGCCGAAGCCGGAGGCGCGGCTTGAGGAGCGTGAGCCGGCGCAGGTCGAGGCGTTTGTGGCGATCATGAAAGCGTTGCCGGATCATGTCGCTTTGGTGTGGGAATTGTTGGGTTGGACCGGCATGAGGTTGGGCGCGGCTTGCGGACTGCTTGAAGTGGACATCGAGGCGACAAGGTTCACCGTGACCACCAAAGGCGACAAGCGGGTGCCTTACCCGGTTACTGCCGAAATCGCGACCATTTTCCGTAAGGCGCGGGAATGGAAGGCGGCGCGGGGATTCAATAAGGTGGCGACGATTTTTTGCAACGAGGTTGGGAACCCCTGGAATTCGACAACCATCGGCAGGCGATTCAAGAAGGTGTCGGAAAGCATGGAAACCGGGAAAGTGACGGCGCACCAGCTCCGGCATATGGCGGGGACGGTTTGGGGGAAGAAGAATTTTTCAGCCGACATCATTGGCGCCGCCCTCGGCCACGGGTCGCGGGAATCGTCGGATCGGTATGTGTCGAAAGACCTGGAAATGAGAGAAATGGCGATGTCGGCGCTTGCAAGTTTTTTGCAAGAAAAATACATGCAAAACGGGCTAGCGGCAGAAAGTGATGTGTATCGCAAAACAGCGGAAGACATTATAAAACTTGAAATAAAGTGTCCTAAGTGCGGCCATAACTTCTTTGAAACCATAAACTTAAAGCCGCAACCCGTTTAAGGGCTGCGGCTTCTGATTTTGGCACCCCGGGAGGGAATCGAACCCCCATCTACAGCTCCGGAGGCTGTCGCCTTATCCATTGGGCTACCAGGGTGTGGGATTTTTATATTGTGGGATTTTAAACGCTTGGCGGAAACGATCTTGACAATCGGAATACCAAGCGCACTGACATCCCTCACGCGTATTGACCAAAACATTATAGTCTTTGACCATGACTTGTCAACCCATTCTTAAATCTTATCGCCATCCTTGGCCACCAACGCCGCCAGCAGACACTCCAGAACCCGATCGCCATTACGCACCGGGATCGGTACAGTGGTCTTTAAGACTGCCCGGGGGCTTTTTCAGGGGCAAGCGTCCGGCGCCGCCACGCCCGCACGGTCAGCCACATGAGACGGTAGAGATCGGCGCCGCAACGGGGACAATACCGCACCCCGCTGAAGCGCATCCGACAAACCGGACAACGGCCAACCGTTTCGTCGGGAACCCGATCTTTCCCCGACTCGCCGGCTTTTGCGGCTCCGGCCGGGTCCATCAGCGCCCCTCCACAAAATACAAAAGCTCGGTCAATTCTTCCACCGCATCGCGCAACTCCTCGATATTCCCCGCCGCGTCGATGCTGGCGGACAGCCGTTTTACGTCCTCCCGGTCTTCTTCATGCAGACGGTCGAACAGCGCCAAAGCGCGACCGCGTAACGCCGCCGCCCGGGCTGTCAACTCCGCCCGGTCCGGGTCCGACGTGGCCGAAGCGGGGACAGCGCCGTCGGGCGCGACGGAAGGTTCTGGAATCGCCTTTTCTTCTTCCGGTTCTTCCGCCAACCCGTCGGCGGCGGAATCGGGTTCTTCTTCATGCAAGACCTCGGCCCAATCCGCTTCGTCGTCTTCCATGGCGTCGGCCGGCATCGAGCCGCCCTCAAGCCCGGAATAGATCTCGGCCATTTTGACTTTGGCGGCGGCGATTTCCTCCGGCGTCCTAGTCCGGCTCGCCCCGGCGATGACTATTTCCTTTCTCAAGCCGGTGTTTTTTTCCGTCGCCCGGGCATGCAACACGCCGTCCAAGTCCAGGCTCATGCGCATGACCACCGGATTGGGTTCGGCGCATGGTTGCAGGCCGGTGATGCGGAATTCCCCCAGCGGGATGTTGCATAGCGCGTCCCGGTGTTCGCCTTGGAAAACATTGACATGCACCTCTTCCTGATAGGAATCGGCGGTGTAAAAAATTTCCGAGCGGGTCAGGGGCAGGGGGGTGTTGCGTTCAAGTATGGGCTTATAGCAGTAGGGGGAGGGAACGCCGTTCAGCAGCCCCAGGTAAGAGACGCCGAACGAGTGGGCGGACACGTCCACCAGCACCCGATCGACGCCTTGGCCGGACAGCCTAGCCGCCAGGGTCCCGGCGCCGAGCGCCACGCAAAGATCGGGGTGAAGCTCGCGGCGCGGTTCCATGCGGGAGCGTTCCCGCAGCAAATCCACCACCAGGGGCGTTCGGGTGGAACCGCCGACCAGCAGAATGGCGTCGAGGTTGCTGCCGGCTGCTCCGGCCGCCTCCCGGGCCCGGGTGACGCTTTCCATGCTTCGTTCGAGGAGGGGGTGTATCAGCTGATTATACTCCTCCCGGCTGATTTCCGTTTCCAAATGGAGCGACACCGCATTGCCGCTTACCAGGTGCTCCTCCCTAATCTGTACGAACGGTTCATCCGACAGTCGGCGTTTGGCGGCCTCGGCGGCCCACCACAGCCGCGCCTCGGCCACGGGTTGATCGTCCAGGGCGCGGGGACCGTGCTTGACGAGGAACCGCTCGCGCAGGCGAAGCGCCAGCAATTGGGTGAAATCGTCGCCGCCCAGGCGGGTATCGCCGTGACTGGCCAGGACCTCGGTTACGTCCCCCTCCATTCTGACGATGGACACGTCGAAAGTGCCGCCGCCCAGGTCGTAGACCAGCGCCGTCTCCGGCTTGCCGTGCGCCCCTTCGCCATAGGCCAGGCTGGCGGCGGTGGGTTCGTTAAGGAGCCGGACCACTTCCAGTCCGGCGATGGCGCCGGCTTCGCGGGTGGCATTTCTTTGAGCGTCGGTGAAATAGGCCGGCACGGTGATTACCGCGCGTTCCGGCCTACGCCCGAGTTCCTTTTCGCACCAGTTCGCCAATTCCCGCAGGATCAACGCCGACGCTTCCGCCGGCGTCAGCCGCCGGTCGCCCAGCGCCAGTTGCACCTCCTCTCCCATGTGGCGTTTGATGCTGGAGAGCGTCCTCTCCGGGTGCAGGACCGCCTGATTGCGGGCTTTTTCGCCCACCAACAGGGCGCCTTCGTCCGTGAGGGCCAGGCACGACGGCAGGAGTTTGTCGCCCGGCCCGAAAACCTGCACCTTGCCGTCGTTATAGGCGGCAAGCGAAGAATTGGTGGTGCCCAGATCGATGCCGACAATAAGATCATCCGACATTCTTGTTTCCTTCGCGTCGACTTTTTGCTGACGAAAAATGACACGGCGAGAAGCGTTTTCATAATTTCAATACGCGGCGGCGATGGACTTTGTTAGGCTTTGCCCAAAAATAACTTTTACCAGTTTAACCCGGGTGTTTCGTTTGGATCGGCATTTTCGCCCTTACCGCCTGGTCGAGGATGCCTCTGGGTCATTGGGCAAATTCTGAAGGTGTAAAAGTTAATTTTGGGCAAACCCTTGCCGGACTGTCAAGGCCGCTTATTCCGCGCCACCACGACCTCGGCCACCCGCCAGACGGTGTCGTCAAGCATCCAACCCCCACGCACCACCGCCGTTACCGTTCCGTCTTCGGCGGCGCCGGACGCCTCCGCCGCCACCGCCCGCATGGTGTCGGGATTGAACGGGAGACCCAATACCCGAATCTCCCTTAGCCCCCGGCCCGCCAGTTCGTCGCCCACGCGCCGGAGCGCCAATTCCTGCCCCTCAATCAGGGACTCTACCCCTTTCAGCAACCCGCCCTCGGCGGTTCCGGCTTTTGGCGACAGGAAGCGTGAAAGGAACCCCGTCCTTGCCGCCGGTCCGGCAACGTTCCGCCGCGACGCCTCCAGACTCCGGGCCAGGCGATCATGCACGTCGGTCAAGGTCGCCAACAAATCCTCTTCGGCCCGTTCCGCCTTCCGCTCCGCCGCCTCGGCCTTCCGCTCCGCTTCGTCCTTCAGCCCGGTCAACGCCTGGCCGACCGCGGCGGACACCTTGGCCTCCAGGCCGGGGCCGGCCGCTTCCTGGCCGCGGTTGCCGGCGTCCCTGCCTATTTGCTCCCGCAAGGCCGCGAAGGCCCGTCCCTGAAGTTTCACTTCGTGCGCGAGCCGGGTCATTGCCGCCCACAACGCATAAGCGTCGCAGCCCAAGTCCTCATCAGTCGGGCCGCCCGCGGGAGCGGCCAGCGCCGCCGCGACAATTTCCGAGGGAATCCCCGCCGGAGGTTTCAGCTCTTCCGCACTCATTGCCGGCTCCGCGCGTTATTCCCCGCTGCCCGCGCCGCCTGCTGCAACGCCTCGCGCCAGGCCGCCAGCCCCAAAAAGGGGCGTCCAGCAACCTTTTCGCCCGCCTTCGCGAGATCCCCCAGGGGAGTCCGCAAGGCGTTGGAATCGAAAAAACGCCGGGTTTTGCGAATCGGGTCGGACAAGGTCTGGTAGGCGTCGCGGATGCGTTCGAATTCTTCCGGATCCCGTTCCGGCGGATGTTCGCGTATCTTGGCCAGGTAGGCGGCGCGCAGGCCATTGGCATCCGCCGCCGCCGACGTCCCTAGAATTCGGTACATTTCTTCGTCTGTCAATGACTCCACTTCCGCTCCTTGTAAGATGTTGTGACGATGCCTTAACGCCGCGTTTTTCGCCTCTGCGCCACCGGTTTGGCCCCGCCCTTCGCCAGGTTGGAATAGGCCAGGCTGAGTTCCCGCTCAATCTTCCGGGCATCCTCCGGCGGCATTTGGGGGAGGGCGGCCATGACCTGTAACAGCAGCTCCGGCTTCATCGCGATGAACTCAAAAATACTGTCGCCAATCGAACCGTCCGACTGCAAAGTCGCCAATAAGGTCGGGGTGACTATCCCGGTCAAAATTTTCACCGACGGTTTCGACATGTTCATATCGCCAAGGATACTTTCCATCTCCCTGGCGAAATCATGCTGCCGGTGTTTGATTATTTCGCCGATGACTTTCGCCATTTCGCCAACATCTCCGGGGTCAAACCCTGCCCCGGGCTTGCCGCCTCCGCTTACGGGCGGAAAGGGGAACGGCAAATCGTCGTCGAAATCCTCGGTGCCATCCTCATCGTCAAGTTTCAAAGTTACATGCGGGTCGGCGGCATTGGCTTTGGGGAAGGCGGAGTTGGCCGCTTCCAGCTTGACAATCCCGTTCAGTCCGGCGTCCTCCAGCGGCGCCAGCATTTGGCCGGCGTTATAAAAATAACCCGAGATTTCGCTTAGCTGCCTGACCAAATCGCCCGCTTGTTCGAGAAGCGGCCTGTCTCCGGTCCGGCGGGCGATTTCCGCCGTCGCGCGTAAACAGCGCCTCAGGCGCAGCATTTGCCAGTGCACGTTCGCCAGGATCAACGCCTTGGCCCGGGTAATCAGCGCCTCGCCGACGACGGCGGTTAGCGGCGTTTTGACCAGCGCCGCCTCGGTCACCTTGAACAGCGCCCCGAAATGGCGACTCGGGAGCATGGTCTCCGCCACCAGCGACAAATCCCGGTCCGTTATCGCGGCCCGCTCCTTGGCAAACCATTCCGGCCACGGGGATTCCTTCAGCCAGCCAAAGGCGAAGCCGCTGGTGCCAAGCAGCCGCAGTGTGGCGGTCACGGCTGGAACCGCCAAATCGGCCTCCTGCACCGGCGGCGGAGGCATTGACGGCTGTTTGCCGCCCGGCGCGAGCGACCGATGCGACAGGCCAAGAATCACCACCTTGAGCATGGCAACCGCGCTTTCACCGGCGGCGCCGGCGCCGATCGCCTCCAGTAATTTCGCGTGGCGCCGTTTCGACTCCGCGTCAAGATGACTGACGATAACCCAATCCAACGCCGCCAGCAACCAGCGCGCATTTTCCGGGCCATAACGCTGCAAACCCTCCAGTACGCCGATGTCGGCGCCGACCAGGTGCGCCTTGCCCTGTTTCAAATGCCGCCGGCAGGTCGCCAGCGCCAGACGCCACTTGCCGCGGGTCAGGTCGGCGTTCATGGGGTCGACGGCTTCCGCCCGCGCCAGATACTTTTGCGCCAGGGTCAGGGCGTTACGCTTCTCCGCCTCCTGCATGAGTATAAGCCACGGCGCGGGATCCTGCGGCAGGCAACGCGACCATTCCGCCAACACCTCCTCCTCCACCCGGCCCTTGTTGCCGGATGCGGACTTACGCGTTGGACGGAATTTTTCGATCTGGCGCGCCGCCTCCAGCCACTCCCGGTACAACTCGGACGCCGGATGAATTTTCGCCGCCGCGGCGAAATAATGCAGCGGGTCGGGGTTGACGGGCCAGGCCTTCTTCGCCGGCGCCAAAGCCCGGACCGCGGCCGGCTGCTCCGGTCCATAACAATATGCGCTGGTCAAAAAACGTTCCGACCGGTCAAGATTGTCGGGATCGTAGGCTTCGCATTCCATCAGGTTTTTCGCCAGGTGCCGGTAAACCTCGGCCGTTTCCGCGCCGTTCGCCGGCAGGACTCCCTCCGCGACGCCGTGGCGCAGAAACGCCTCCCAGGCCTCGCACAGGTCGGGCAGTCTGTCCGTATACCCCAACCGGCGCAGCCGTTCCTCGAAAGCCACCGCCGCGGCCCGCCAAAATGAGGCGCTCCGGACCAAGGGTCCCCCCAGGGATTTTTCGATATCCGGCAGGGGAAGGTGGGTCAGGCTCAAGGTTTTGGCGACCGCCAGTTCTCGGAAAGATCCGGCCAGTTCCGGCGCTTCGAGCCGAATCGTATCATTGGCGTCACGCAGGGCGGCCAGCAGATTTTTTTCCTTTTTCCTGATGGCCTCGAATGGCTGAAAACCAACTTTGCTATCAGGTATAAATCCCGGGAAAATTCCGTCGAGACGCGCCAGTACGGCTGGCAGCCGTTTTTCCCTGGGCCGCCAGGGCGAGAAGATCCGCCGCATCGGTCCGGGCAAATTCTCCTGGCGGCCGTCGATAAGCAACTGTAGGGACGGAGCCAAGGCGGCGGCGGCGGAACGCATATTTTGCAGCGCCTTCAGGGCCTGTCCCGCCTCCCGGTCTTCGCGGCGCTGAAGCTGGCGGATGGCCCGAATGAGCATTTTCCAGCCGGCCAACGGGCTTCGCCGGGACACTTCGGGGAGGGCGATTTCCTCCTCGGAAACCGGCCGCGTCACCACCGCCGCAAAAGCCCCGGCCACCGCGCGTGCCTCGGCCGCCAGGGGATGCCCCGGCAGGAGCGACAGGCGCTCCGACAGGTCCAGCGGGTCATAGGCCGCCTCGGCCACCGCCGCTTCGGCGGCACGCCGGTCGGCCTCGTTCGCCGCCGGATCGGCCAGAACCGTCAGCGCCGCGGCAAGCGGATCGTCGGCCGGCTTGACCTGCGTCGCCCGGTCGGGACGCGGAGCGGCTCCGGTCTGGGCGCGCGGCGGCTGGGCGGCTTCCAGCTCCCCGGCGGGATTGCGGCCGGGAAATGCCTCCGCCACCAGCGCCAGAAGAGCCTCGGCCTCGGCGTTTTGCCCGGCCGCACGCATTTCCCTAACCCTGGCAAGGTAGCATTGCCATAAAAGCTCGCCGCTCGCGGGCGTCGGGCGCGCTTTGTGAACGTTCTTGGCCCGACTCAGGGCGGCGCGGAATTTACCCTGCCGCAACAGGCGTAACGCCAGGGCGTCGCCATCTTCGGCGCGACCGCCGTCGGGGTTCTGGGACGAGATTGCCATGGTCAAGGTTATTCCTTACTCCCACATCATTCCGGCATAAGTCACCGCTTGACGCATCCGCGGCGTCACCGCCTGGTGATAGCCCAATAGCCTGGTCCGCGTGCCGGGGAGCGCCGCGCCAAGGGTAAATATGCAGGCCGAGCCGCAAACATGGTTCCTGTCGCCGTGCTGGGCCAGGCTCGCCAAGCCCGCCGCGGCGCCCATTCCCACCGCCGCCAGATATTCGCGGTCGATCTCTTCCGCCTCGGCCAGGAGTTGACCGGTTATTTCCTTGGCGTCGCCGAAACGCGGCCCCAAATGCGCCAGATCGGCCGATGCCAGGAGCATGACCCGGCCGGTGGCGGACATTTCCCCCAAGCATTCCGCCAAGGCGTGGATGACCGGATCCCCTGCCGCCTCGGCCGGCGGCCGGTCGCCGTCGATGAATTCGCCGAGCGACGCGGCGAGGATGGGAACGATGCGGATGTCCGGACCATAAATATGCCGCAGCCACACCGCCTGCAGTTCAATCGAATGTTCGGAGCGGTGGGCAAGCAGATCCCGGCCCGGGTCGAAGTGGGGGGACAGGGCCGCCCGCACCCGCTCGCAGCCCGGGCGGTCGGCTTGGACGGCTCCCAGGGGAGTTGCGAAATCCATTTCGCAGAGGGCGTAGCGCTCCTGCATGGGGACGTGGGCGGTGCCGATGACGACGACCGTTTGCGGGGCGGAACGTTTCCGCAGTTCGCGGTAGCACTGTCCGTAGCCGGCGGCGCCGCGGAGGTAGTCGATATGCGGTATGACCATGCCCTTGGGGAAACCGGGTCCGGCATTCGCGGCCGCCTCTTCGGGGGGCGGGGCTTCCCGCAACATGCGTTCGAGAACGTCCGCCAGGGAAACGGGGTCGGCTTCATAGGCCGAGCCGGCGGAGGCGGCGGGGCGGAGGGTGCTGGCGCGGAAGTCGCGGGCGGCCTGGGCCTGGAAGTCCTGAAAGCGGTTGTCTTCCAGGAAGAGGGCGTCCCCGAGGGCGTTAATCAGGTGCTCGACATCGCGGCACTTTACCCCGCCGGGGAATTCCCGCGACAGGGCGTCGGAGATGTCCAGGACCGTGGTGGCGCCGTCGAGCCGCCCGGCGATGAGTAGGCCAAGGGGGGAAATAAGGAGCCGCGAGGGGGATATTCCGGAACGGTCATAGAGAATGTAGAACGCTTCGCCGGCTTGTTCGGCAGGGGCGGCGTCGATTTCGGGGCGGAGTTTGGGGTAGGGGCTGATGGTCACGGCGGTTCCTCGTCTACAGAGGCTACGCGACTGCGTCCGGACGCTATTTTTCGCCGCGCGGCACGATTTCGTACTGGGTGTCGAGTATGTCCATGAGATCCCAGAAATTTTGGATGACGTGGTCGGGTTCGGCCACTCCCGGTGCGTTTTGATATTTGGTTCCCCTCCGGCTGAAAAAGGTACGCATGCCGATGCGGTGCGGGACGTCGATGTCGACGGACGGTTTGTCCCCCACGTAGCCGCATTCTTCCGGTTTGGCGCCGACCGAACGGCAGGCCAGCATATAGATCTTCGGGTTGGTCTTGGCGATGCCGACCGATTCCGTTATGAAGATGTGGTTGAAGTCGACCAGCGGCTGCAGGTTGAGGCGGAGGATTTTTTCGACTTGTTTCATGGCCACGCCGGCGGTGATAATCCCCAGGGTGAGTTTTTTCTCGTGCAGGCGCTTCATCACCTCCAGGGCGTCTTCATAGGGGGAGAAACTGCGGAATTTGCATTGGTGATAGGCGATGATGCCGGCGCCGATGATGAAGAGCTTGGCGGCGGGGTGGAAGGCCTCCTTCGGCATGCGGCGGAGCAGCTTGTCGAAATGCCGGTCGTCGTTGGAGCCGAATTCGATGATGATTTCCTCGAGTTCGCGAAGAATCGTTTCCTCATCCACCTTGAGGCCGGTGCGGATCATCGCCTGGGCGGCGAGACGCCGGGCGTTGGCGGCGAAATCGGTCGAGGAATAGAGGGTGTCGTCCACATCGAAGAAGAGGGCTTTCAGGGGTTTCTTGGCCAAGTCGGCGGCTCCTTATTTCTGGGCGATTCCTTATTCTATAAACTCTCGGCGTAATAAATACGTATATATATGGCGGCCTGGCGAAAGATCGAACTATTATCCCCCCGGCACGGCTCAATGCAAGGGAAAAGGAAAAGAGGACGCTCCAGCGCGCGGGCTTCACTTGACAGTTGGCGGCAAAGGAATTAGGATACCCTCAACCAGCAAACCTCATGGCCAGCGTTTGATCCGCTCCGCCCGGACTCCCCGGCCGCGAGAGTTTTTTTTGCGACCGCCTTTCCTTTCGGATTGGCGCAGAAAGGAAACACCATGTCAGATAACCTGTCAAATGAAGAGAACCCCCTCGTGCGCAAAGTCGACCCTTCCACGCCGGAAGCGACGAAACCGGTGGTTTGGTCGCCGGAGGACGCCAGCCGTTTTCTCACCTCCGCCATTCACGAATCCCAGCGGCCCCTC
>JAVBTZ010000129.1:0-10970 GCA_031555915.1 Planctomycetota bacterium | reverse complement strand
ATGCCTGCCCGGTGGACTTATTGGTGCACGTGTAACCGGGTGAACCGGGCTAACAGCCGGGTAACAATGTCAATTGCCGCCGCTTTCGGCTTGTAGGTCCGAAATACTTCGGCCAAAAAAAACGCCAATATGCCCATATTTGCTTATTTGTTTGGCCTCGTCTTTCGAACCTACAAGCCGAAAGCGACGACAAGCGACTTTGTTACCGGGCTGTTAAGCGAGCGAAATTGAAAAAGCTAACCGCGGCTGGTATAATGATGTTTCATCTGGTGCATCCGTTCACGCCCGCTTAGGAAGATCATGGCTACCGGAATCAAGCAAATCGCCGAATTCGCCGGCGTCTCCACCACCACCGTGTCGAATGTGATCAACAATTCCCGCTACGTCTCCGAAGAAAAACGCCAACGCGTCCACGAAGCCATCCGCAAACTCAACTACCGCCCCAACCGCATCGCCAGCAGCCTCCGCCGCCGCCGCTCCAACACCGTCGGCCTCATCATCCCCGATATCGTCAACCCCTATTTCACCGAAGTCGCCCGCGGCGTCGAAGACGCCTGCTTCGAGGCCGACTACTCCGCCATCATTTGCAACTCCGACGCCAATCCCAATATCGAAGCGCATTACCTCGCCATGCTCGCCGAAAAACAAATGGACGGCGTCATCCTCGTCAACGCCGGCAATCCGCCCGACCAACCCCCCGCCGCCGTCGTCCAGGACATCCCCCTGGTCATGCTCGATCGCGAACTCCCCGGCATGGCCACCGACTCCATCCTGGTCGACAACGCCCTGGGGGGACGCCTCGCCGGCGAATTCCTCCATAACCTGGGACACCGCGAATTCATATGCGTCGCCGGCCTGCCCCGCGCCTACCCCCCCTGGGAACGCGTCGAAGGCTTCGCCTCCTTCCTGCGGGAAAAAGGCTGCCAACTGCCCGAGCGGGACATCCTCAGGGGAGATTTCCAAACCGAAGGCGGCTATCAGGCCGTCCGCCGCCGTCTGCAGGACGGCGACAAATTCACCGCCGTCTTCGCCGCCAACGACCTCATGGCCTACGGCGCCATACGGGCCATTGTGGAAGCGGGACTGCGAATCCCGCAGGATGTCTCGGTCGTCGGCTTCGACGACATCAGCCTGTCGGATTTGTACAACCCGCCCCTGACCACCATCCGGCAACCGCTGCTGGAAATGGGGAAAACGGCGGTGCGGCTCCTCATCGAACGGATGGCCGCGCCGGCCCTGGAACCACGGCGCATAATTCTACCGGTGGAACTTGTGCCGCGGCAGAGCGCGGGGAGACGCGGGGGCTGAAGGGGGAGGAACGGGGGGACAGGACAAATGGCGTCAGGCGTTATTTTTCTTCGCCTCGGCCTTGGCCATGAACTTGTCCAACTGAACCAGGCAGCGGGTGTGGACGCCGCGGCCGACCTCGCCCGCCTCGTCATGCGCCACCACCGCGAAGTCGATGAGCCGCCCCGCCACTTTGGTCACCGTCGCGGTGGCCGTGACCTTCATTCCCAGGGGCGTCGCGGCGCTGTGCTCGACCTCCACCCTGGTCCCGACCGTCGCCATACCCGGTTCCAGATGCGGCTTGACGCAGTTCTGCGCCGCCGCCTCCAAAAGGGCGACCAGCATCGGCGTGGCGAAAACCTCCACCGCGCCGCTTCCCACCGCCGTGGCGATGTTGCGGAGATCGACGATCACGCTTTCGGAATGAGATATCCCAAGTGGTATCGGCATGCCTGTTACCCCCAAAAGTCACTTTCGCAAATAGTCCTTCAACGCCTCGATTTCGGCGTCGACCTCGGCGTCGGAGGACACCAGTTCGCGGATTTCGCTGCGGAGCAGCTTATGGAATATGTTCCGCCCGCGATGGAGAAAATTGGTCACATCGATTTCCGAGACCCCCAGTTCCTCGCCAATGTCGCGGTAGCTCGGCGGCTGGACGTCGGTGGAGGAGTCGATGTAGCGCCGGAAAGCCTGGTAGTACAATTTCCGCCGGCCCTCCGCGCATTCGCGGGCCATGCGTTCCAGGGTTCCTTCGAGAATGGACAGGGCCCAGCGGCGGTTGAAATCGTCCTCGGCCGTTTCGCCGGTGGCGAGTTCGGGCAGATAGATTTCCCTGCCTTCGGAGTCGGAGGTGATGAAATTGAGGGAGAGGGCGGCCTCTTTCCGGGCTTTTCTGGCCAGTTGTTTCGACAGGAAGCGGTTGGCGGTCACCAAAACGAAAGTGCGGAAGCGCCCCCGCTCCCGGTCGGCGATGGCGACGAAGTCCTTCTCCAGAAAGGTGGCGAAATATTCCTGGGTCATGTCGATGGCGTCGTCGTGGCTGAGGCCGCGGCGGCGGATGTAGTAATAGACCGGCTTCCAATAGTTCCGGCAGAGAAAGGCGAGGCACTTGTCCCTGCTGTCGCGGCCGCCTTCGGCGTTTTGCGCCCCAAGCACAATGGACCAGGCAGTGGTACGGAAATGGCTGAATCCGGAATCGGCTTCTGAAGGTTCCACAATGTGTCCTCGTCGGGTTTTTACGGAATTGGTGGGAATGTGGTTCTATTGTAGAAATTGCGGGGCGGTTTTCAAATGTCTTCCGCAAAATGCTTGCCGCTTGTTTTGTTTGACTGTTTTTTGGAAAATTCACTACCGTTCCGCTTGCGAATGGATATAATTTCCGCTCGGTTTGGTGAAACAGCTGGAAAACCCCAAGGCGACGCCATGAACAAACAAATCGCCCAAATCAGCGCCCGCATCCGCGAACTCCGCGAGATCCTCGAGATCCCGCCGGAAGAAGCCGCCGCGAAAGTCGGACTCGACCTCCCGACCTACGAACGCTATGAATCGGGCGTCGCCGACATTCCCATCGGCGTCCTCTACGGCCTCGCCACCCATTTCGGCGTCGACCCCACCGTGCTCATGACCGGCGACGGCCCCCGCATGGACGACTACACCATCGTCCGCAAAGGCCACGGCATCAAGATCGAACGTTTCGCCGGCTACGCCTTCCAGGCCCTGGCCTTCAACTTCAAAAACCGGCAGATGGATCCGATGATCGTCACCATCGCCCACAGCGATCATCCCGAACTCGTCACCCACGAGGGGCAGGAATTCAACTTCGTTCTCGAAGGGACGATTGCCGTCAACGTCAACGGCTCCGTCACCATCCTCGACGCCGGCGACAGCATCTACTTCAACCCCGCCCTACCCCACGGCCAGAACGCGGTAACCTCTGTAGCCAAGTTCCTCACCGTAATCAACGAATAAACATTCGTTCAACTCCGCCGTCTTCTCCCCACCGCCGGGACGCCGGCGGCGGGGAGGCTCGTTTTTGGGGAGGTCAAAAGGGGCGGGGATGAGGTTTTAACATTGTGAACGCTAACGTTTTTTAGCATAATTTGCCTTTTCTTACGCGGTTCTTTACGCCATTTTTTACCGAGGATTCGCCATGTACGAGCGCTTTTTGGAACAGAGCACCTTTGGCAGCTACGAAGATTTCAAAGCCAATTATCGCCTCCGCATCCCCAAGGATTTCAACTTCGGGTACGACGTAATCGACGTCTGGGCGAAGGAAAATGCCAACAAGCCGGCGCTCGTCTGGGTAAACGATGCGGATCAGGAAAAACGTTTCACCTTCGCCGACGTCAAACATTGGTCCGACAAGGCGGCCAACATGTTTCGCGACCGCGGCATCAAAAAAGGCGACACCGTCCTCCTGATGCTCAAGCAACGCCCGGAAGTGTGGTTCTGCATGATCGGCCTGCATAAACTCGGGGCGATGGTCATCCCGGCGACCTATCAACTGACCGCCAAGGACATCGTCTACCGCTGCCAAGCCGCCGGCGTGAAAATGCTCTGCGCCGCCGACGACCCCGAAGTCGTCAAAGCCGTCGACACCGCCCGGCCGGACTGCGACCCCGGGCTCATCACCAGCATTCTGGGGCAGGACGTCCCGGCCGGCTGGCGCTCCCTCCGCCGGGACCTGGACGCCGCGTCGGCAGATTGGACCCGGCCGACCGGGGCGGACCGCACCGGCAACCGGGACGGCATGCTCATCTACTTCTCTTCCGGCACCACCGGCATGCCGAAGATGATCCTGCACGACTTCGACTATCCCCTCGGCCACATCACCACCGCCAAGTATTGGCAGCATGTCGAGGACGGCGGCCTGCACCTTACCATGGCCGACTCCGGCTGGGCCAAGTTCGGCTGGGGGAAGATTTACGGCCAGTGGCTTTGCGGGGCGGTGATGGTCGCTTACGACACCGATAAGTTCACCCCCGCGCATTTGCTCAAGACCATGGACAAGTTGCGCCTGACCACCTTCTGCGCCCCGCCGACCATCTACCGGTTCCTGATTCAGGAGGATCTCTCGAAACATGATTTCTCCTCGATTAAACATGCGGAAACGGCCGGCGAACCCTTGAACCCCGAGGTTTACGAACGCTTCAAAAAAGCCACCGGCCTCCATATCACCGAAGGCTTCGGCCAGTCGGAAACGAGCGTCATCCTGGCCAATTTCGAATGGTTCCCGGTCAAGCCCGGTTCGACCGGCAAGCCCTCCCCCCTGTACGACATCGACATCGTGGATGAAAACGGCGAGTCCTGCGAAGACGGCATCGTCGGGACGATCGTCATCAAAAACACCGATAAACAGCATCCGACCGGCCTGTTCCGCCAGTATTACCGCGATCCCGAAGCCAACGCCAAAGCCTGGAAAAACGGCACCTACTCGACCGGCGACACGGCCTGGCGGGATTCGGAGGGCTATTTCTGGTTTGTGGGGCGGAACGACGACGTCATCAAATGTTCCGGTTACCGCATCGGCCCCTTCGAAGTGGAGTCCGCCCTCCTGACCCATAAGTCGGTGGTGGAATGCGCGGTGACGGCGGTTCCGGATCCGATTCGCGGGCAAATCGTGAAGGCGACGATAGTTTTGGCGAAAGGCTGGGAGGGGACGGACGCCCTGAAAAAGGAACTCCAGGAGCACGTCAAAAAAGTCACGGCTCCGTACAAGTATCCCCGGGTGGTGGAGTTTGTGGCGGAGTTGCCGAAGACCAGCAGCGGCAAGATTCGCCGGATTGAGATTCGCCAGCAGGATATGCAAAGGCGGGCGTGAGGAGGGGCGAAGGCGAGCCGTAAATTTGCATACGCACGGTTAGTTGTTATAATGTATTGGGGTTGGTTTGATTTTTCCTATAGTCCAAACTTGGCTGACATGACAAGGAACCAATGATGTCTGGAGGTCCGCCTCTTCGTATTCCATCCTTGTCGCCCATGAACGACTTCGTCTTCAAGGTGCTCATGGGGAATCCCAAGCATATCGCGATTCTGACCGCCTTTCTTCAGTCGGTCATAGAACTGCCGCCAGACGAATATGAAAGCATCGTCATAACCGATCCGGTTCTCGGCAAGGATTACCCCGACGAAAAAACCGGCATCCTCGATGTCAAAATCAAGACCAAATCCGGTCGAATCATCGATGTTGAGATTCAAGTGGAATATCAGTCCGCGTTGCCGCGCCGAATTTTATTTTATACCGCGCGCATGATAACCGAACAAATTACCAAAGGAGAGGAATACGATCAGCTCAAACAAGTAATAAGTATCGTCATAACCGACCATAAGGTGGTCAAGGAGGATGCAGCCTATCACCACTGCTACACGCTTTATGATCGAAAAAACCGGCGTGATTTTCCTGGTCGTTTGGTGGAAATCCATACGCTGGAAATCCCCAAGCTTCCCAGTCGTGATGATTCAAGCGCATTATGGCCCTGGCTTCGCTTTTTCGGAGCAAAAACCGCAGGAGAATTCAAAATGGCAGCCAAACGCGAACCCCAAGTAGCCAAAGCCATCGAAGTCCTCGTCGACCTGAGTGCCGACAATATTGCCCGCCACCGTGCCGAAAACCGCGAAAAAGCCCGTCGCGACGCCGCCGTAAACATCGCTTACGCCTTAAAGAAAGGCCGCGAGGAAGGCCGTGAGGAAGGCCGTGAGGAAGGCCGTGAGGAAGGCCGTGAGGAAGGCCGTGAGGAAGGTCGTGAGGAAGGTCGTGAGGAAGGTAAACGGGAAAAAGTATTGGAGTTCGCCCGCGCCGGCCTGCGGAAAAAGCTGTCGGTCGAGACCATTGCCGATATTACCGGCCTGAGCATTAAAGATGTATTGGCCTTGAAAAAATCGCCAAGAAAATGATTTTCTTTTTCGCCCGACATGGGATATTATATTGATAAGTAAAACGATTAAACTGATTAACCGCTAATATCAGGTAACCGCCATGCAAATTGGCTCCGCCGCCGGTTCTACCGGCCTAGCATCCAACTATTTGCAGCTGCTTGCCGCCCGTAACGGCAGGAAACGTACCGGCATGGGGCAAGGCGGCGGCATGGAAGGCGTCGGGGACGACGCCGGCGCCGGCGACGTTTCCCTGGAAAACCTGGCGGTGAAGGCGACGCAGAACGGTTTTTCTACGCAAAATGTTTCTACCGCCAACTCCGGGGTTAACGGAGCGCCGGCAAACGGAACCCAACCCGCCCCTGCCGTCTCCGCCATCGACGCGTCAAGCCGCTTCGCCGGTGAAGACGACCGGCAGTCCTTCACCCAGGGCAAAGCCTACCAAGCCTCGGCCGAATACCTGCTCGGCATGCTGGCGAAAAGCGGCCCCTTCCAGAACTCCGCCGCCATCGCCACCGCCGATTCCAGCGCCGCGAGCGGAGGAACCAACGTCGGCGGCGACACCAATATATTCAACGAGGTGTTGAAAAGTTACTCCGACGCCGGTCGCGCCGGCGGCTTCAATTTTTCCGAAATGATGCAGCGGAAAATCGCCGCCGCTTACGGGACCTGAACGGCGTCTCCGGTCTGGAAGCCATTATCGGTAGTAGTTGACGCAAATATTGGCATTTCATATAATTTACATGCGCCCATTCCAATCCGGGAAGGCGCATTTTTTGTTATCCAGGGCGGGGACAGAGCGTCGTTTTTTCCGCCACCGCATTGAGGAAGCTACATGTCTATCAGCGATTCGGTTTTGGAGGGAATGAGCAAGGTCTTTGCCGTGTTTTTCGGTTCGGCGAACGACCGCGAACTGAAACGCGTCTGGCCGCGCGTCGTCGAAGTCAAAGTTGCCTGGGAAAAAATGCGCACCCTGTCCGACGCGGAAATCCGGGCCAAGACCGCGGAATTCCGCCGCCGCCTGCTTAAAGGCGAAACGGAAGCCGACATTCTCCCCGAAGCCTTCGCGGCAGCCCGCGAAGCCAGCCACCGCACCCTTGGCGGCGGCCGCATGATTGACGCCAAATACGACGAAATCGCCATGGAAAACGGCCGTTTCGTCTATAAGCCGGTGGAGGGAAAAATTCCTCTCTTCGCCCATTTCGACGTTCAGGTCCTGGGCGGCATCGTCCTGCACGAGGGGAACATCGCCGAAATGGTGACGGGCGAAGGAAAAACCCTGGTCGCCACTCTCCCCAGCTATCTGAACGCCCTCCGCCCCACGGAAGAATGGGCCGCCATCGCCCGCGAACTTCAGGGGGAAGACGTCGACAAGTGGATCTTCAAACCTTACGGCCGCTACCACGACCCGGAAAGCAAAAAGGAGGTCTATGTCCAAATGGACCACCTGTGGTCGGCGGGACCGGACGACGTGGCGTTCCAGACCCCGGAAATTATCATCCCGGTCTCGCGGGGCGTGCACGTCGTCACCGTGAACGATTACCTGGCCCTCCGCGACGCCGAATACAACCGTCCCCTTTTCGAGTTCCTCGACATGCGGGTCGGGGCGATTCAGTCGGGGATGGATTCGGAAGAACGTTACCCGATTTACCGCGGCGACATCGTCTACGGCACCAATTCGGAATTCGGCTTCGATTATCTTCGCGACAATTTGAAAGTCCGCCACGAGGACCAGGTCCAGGCCGACCGCAATTTTGCCATCGTCGACGAAGTCGACTCGGTCCTCATCGACGAAGCCCGCACGCCCCTGATCATCTCCGGCTCGACCCACCAAACGGCGGACAATTATTACCTGGCCGATGGGGTCGACAAAAAATTGAAGGGGGGCTAACACAACTAGGTCGAGGACCAATTCCTCACTCTTATGAAACTGGACGGCCTGCAGCGGGAAGACGCCCGCATGCGGGCGGAAGAGGACTGGGACTACGTTTTCTCGGAGCGGGACCACTCGGCCAAACTCACCGAACGCGGCATGCACCAGGCTTTGCGGCTCCTCGGCATGCAGGACATTTATTCGGGTGAAAACCTGGATATGCCGCATTACATCGACAACGCCCTCCGCGCCAACGCCCTCTACAAGAAGGATCACCATTACATCGTCAAGGACGGCGAGGTTTTCATCGTCGACGAATTCACCGGCCGCGTGATGGAAGGCCGGCGCTGGTCGGACGGCCTGCACCAGGCGGTGGAGGCGAAGGAAGGCCTGAACATCAACGACGAATCCCAGACCGTCGCCACCATCACCTATCAGAACTTCTTCCGCCTTTACGATAGGCTTGCCGGCATGACCGGCACCGCCATGACCGAAGCCAAGGAATTCGACAAGATCTACAACCTCGGGGTCATCGCCATTCCGACCAACCGCCCGCTCCGGCGCATCAATTACCCCGACCTGATTTACGGGACCCTGGCGGAAAAATACAAGGCGATAATCGAGCACGTGGCCGAGGTTCACGCCAGCGGCCAGCCGATTCTCATCGGCACCGTTTCCATCGAGCGGTCGGAGGTGATTTCCGACATGCTCCAGCGGCGGGGGATTCAGCACGAAGTCCTGAACGCCAAGAACCACGCCCGCGAAGCCCTGATCGTCGCCGACGCCGGCAAGATGGGTTCGGTGACCGTGGCCACCAACATGGCCGGCCGCGGCACCGACATCAAGCTGGGGAATTTCACGGACGGGCAGCTTCTTGAGCACTGGCAGAAGCGGGGGATTGCCCCGAAGAGGGGGGTGAACATCGCCATGCCGGCGGAGGATCTCCGGCGCGAACTGATTCACGACTGGGTCGAGCATTACCTGCGTTTTGACGAGAGCAAAGTGAAGGACGTTCCCTTCGAAGCGAAGCCGGTCGACGAGTGGGAGAAGGAGCTGCGGAATTTCTGGAAGGAATGGGGTCTGCACGGTCCGGCCTTGACCGACAATGTCGCTGGCCTTGGGGGCCTGCATATTGTCGGGACCGAGCGGCATGAAGCCAGGCGCATTGACAATCAGCTCCGCGGGCGTTCGGGGCGTCAGGGGGACCCGGGTTCGAGCCGGTTCTTCCTGTCCCTTGAAGACGACACCATGCGGATGTTCGCCGCCGACAAGGTGAAGCGTTTCATGCAGTGGGCCGGCCTGAAGGACGGCGTGCCGATTGACTCGAAGATGGTGACGAAAACGGTGGAGAACGCCCAGCGGAAGGTCGAGGAGCGGAACTTCGAAATCCGCAAGAATCTGCTTGAATACGACGCGGTGATGAACGAGCAGCGGACGGTGGTTTACGGCCGGCGGCAGCAGTGGGTGGAGGGGGAGAACCTCAAGGAATCGATGCTGGAGTATTGTCATCATTACCTGGAGCGTTTGGTGGGGAAGGAATTGGAGAAGCCGGCGAACGAGTGGGATTTTGGCGGGTTGTCGGACGATGTGCGTAACATTTTCCTTTACCAGGCGGATCCGGCCAAGATGAAGGCGATGTCGGCGGAGCCGCAGAGCGAGGAGAAGATTGACGCTTACCTCAATGGCGAGTTGGACCGGGCTTACGAGGAGAAGGAGAAGCGGATTGGTTCGGAGACGATGCGGGTCATTGAGAAGCTGATTCTTTTGGAGACGGTGGATCGGAAGTGGATGGATCACTTGTACGCGATGGATTTGTTGAAGGACGCGATTCATTTGCGTTCTTTTGCGCAGCAGGATCCGAAGGTTCGGTACAAGATTGAGGGTTTTGAGATGTTTGGGGAGATGTGGGAGAATTTCGAGAATGAGGTGGCGCAGCTTGCCATGCGGGTGAATCCGGCTGAGGAGATGGAGGTTAAGGAGAAGGTGCAGGTGAATGAGGCGGTGCAGCAGGATTTCGAGGCGCATGCGAATGAGGCGAATCAGATTGGGGCGAATATTGGGGGTGGGGGGAGGGCGCCGATTCGGAATGAGGGGCGGAAGGTCAGGCCGAATGATCCTTGTCCTTGTGGGAGTGGCAAGAAGTATAAGAAGTGTCACGGGAGGTAGCAGGCGGTAGAGTGGTAAAAAAGGAGGTAAAAAGGGGTTAAAAAGCGGTTAAAAAGCGGTTCAATAAAATCCAGCTGAAAGCTGGTTGCGGGGTTCCCAAGGGGGCGCAACCAGCCCCCTTGTCGACATGCGGTTATCCATTTTTAAAAGAGGCGACGAAGTCGCCAATTTTTAAAAATACCTTCTCCCCGGGGGGAGCGAAGCGACACCCCGGACGGTTCGCAAAGGGAAGGGAAAAATTTCCCTGAACCCTTCCGGTCAAACCGGCATTAGAATACCCCAACAATTAATCGACCGTTCTGGGAGGGCTTCGCCCCCCAGACCCCCCGGATAAGTTGTAGCGTTTGGGAGCTTCGCCCGCTTTGAATGCGATACCGTCTTGGCCGCCCGGACGCAAAATGCGCTTCGCTCTTTTGCTCAAAAAGGAAGGGCCGCGTAACTAGTTTCTGATGGGTTTTTACCGAGTGATAGAACTGCACTTCCTTTTACGCGGCCCTTTAACCGCATATTAAATAACCGCTCTAACCGCGCACCGCAACCGCTAATTGACTTTTTAATAACCGCATCCACGGGGGGCTGGTTGCGCCCCCCCGGCCCCCCCAACCAGCGTGACGCTGGACCCAATCGGCGCAAGCGGAAACGAAGCGTTGGAAAATTTAACTCTAACACCAAAACCAATACCCAGGAACCACCATGCCCAACTACCTCCTCCTCACCTTCGGCTGCAAAGCCAACCAATACGAATCCCAAGCCATCCGCGAATCCCTCAACC
>JAVBTZ010000026.1:0-12495 GCA_031555915.1 Planctomycetota bacterium | reverse complement strand
GGCTCAAGGCGGCGTATGTGGCGACGGCGATGGCGGAGTATTTCCGCGACCAGGGGAAGAGGGTTCTCCTTATGATGGACTCCGTCACCCGCTTCGGCCGGGCCCTCCGTGAAATCGGCCTGGCGGCGGGGGAACCGCCGGCAAGGCGGGGGTTTCCCCCTTCGGTTTTCAGCAATCTGCCGAAACTCATGGAGCGGGCGGGGAACTCGGACAAAGGCTCCATCACCGCCCTTTACACCGTGCTGGTCGAAGGCGACGACCTGACCGAACCCATCGCCGACGAGACGCGTTCCATCCTGGACGGCCACATCGTTTTGTCCCGAAAACTCGGGGCGGCGAACCATTACCCGGCCGTGGACGTGCTCGCTTCGGTGAGCCGCTGCATGGGGGCGGTGACTTCGAAGGAACACCGGACGGCGGCGAACCGCTTCCGCCAGTTGCTGGCGAAATACGACGAGGTCGAACTCCTGGTGCAAATCGGCGAGTACAAAAAAGGCCAGGACGCCCTCGCCGACGAGGCGATAGCCAAACGCGACAAACTGAACGCCTTCCTGCGCCAGGGGACGGAGGAGAAGAGCGGCTTCGCGGACACGGTGAAAGCTTTGCAGGTTTTGGTGAAGTGACATGGGCGCTTATCCTTTGGCCAACCTGTTGACGCTTCGGAAACTGAGGGAGGACGCGGCGGAGCGGGAGGCGCGGCGGGCGCGGGCGGCCGAGGCGGAGGCGAAGAATCGCCTCGAAGAAGCCAAGGCGGAACTGGCCCGCTACCGCGAATGGCGGCCGGGGGAAGAGAAGCGGCTGTTTGCGGAACTGCGGGGGCGGGTGATTGAGCAATCGCGTTTGGACCGGCACCGCGAGGACATCGAGGGTTTGCGGAAGCAGGAGTTGGTCCGAGAGGAAACATGTTTGACCCGGGAAAAAGAGCTGAAGGAAGCCGGGGAAGCGCTGGAGAAAGCCAAACGCGCCAAGGCCGCCGCCGTCCGCGGCCGGGAAAAAATCGCCATACACCGGGACCGCTGGCAGATAAGCGAGGCGAAACGCCTGGAAGCGGCGGAAGAGGCGGAACTGGAGGAATTCAAGACCCGCGCGGCCGAAGAGGATGAAGCGGCGCCTGACGACGCCTGACCAATGTATGTTGCCAAGAAACGGCCAACCCGCATTCGCCCCGATTTTTGCGGCGAATGCTGACGGCATAAAAGACGCTTCGCCGATCCCGAAAGGCGGTTGGGGTGGTGTGCCACGCACGGATGGCTCCTCATCAACCTCGGTTTGATGTGATCTCCCCTGAGCAGCGCAGGACCTACCATCCGTCATGGCGGTCAGATTTTTTTGCCCTTCGGGACCGGTAAAGACGTCTGGTGCTATACACTGGTCCCACAGGGTGACTCTTACCGCAAAATGCAGGTTTGGCCAAACCTTCACTACAAAAGAAAGTTATAGCGGCGTTCAGGCGGAGGAAAGTTTTTTTTTGTAATTCGGGACGGTCAATGACAGTGAGGCAGGCATGAGCGCGAATAATGTCGATAATCGCGGAACTCGACTCCCGACCGCCAGCGGCGCTGCGGACGGCGCGGACGCTTCACCCACCGCTGCCACCGCCACCCCGCAGGATTTGCCTAGTTTGCGCCAACAATTTTCCGAAGCCCTGGCAGGCGGGCAGGCCGCCGCGACCAACGGTCGGACGGCGACAGGAAATCCGGCCGGAGGCAGTCTTAATAACGGCGCGGCGGCGGCCGGAACGACTCCGCCAGCCAATGCCGCCGGCTGCTCCGCCTCGGCTACCGGCAGGGGCGGCGCTTTCGGCAATCCCGCCGTCGGCACGATGGATACGGCCGGTTTGACTGCTTCGGCTCCTCCAGCCGCTTCGGCTGGAACGACCGGATTGGCCGAACCGTTACCCTTCGGCGGCAGGAATAAAACCGGCGCCGCCGACCCGGCCGAAAGCAGGCCGGACGCCGGCGGGTTGTCGAGCCTCTTCGGCCAGGCGCTTAACTCCCTGGCCCGGCCGGCCGACCAGACCGCCCCGGCCACGCCGGTTAACGCAACCGCCGCCCCGCACGCCGCCAGCCCCGCAACCGAAGTGTGCGACAAAATCGTCGAGCGTATTCTCGTCTCCCAGCCGGCCGCCGACGGCAGCGCCGAAGTCCGCATCAAGCTGGACCGGCAATGGGTGGCCGACACCGAAGTGCGCATTATTCGCAGTCCCGCCGGCGGCCTGGCGGTCGAGTTCGAGTGCGACAACCTGGAGGCGCAGCGCTTCCTCATCCCCAACCTCGGCGCCCTGCGGGATCGCCTTACCGCCGCCAGCGGCGCGGAGGTAGCGGTACGGGTCATGGAAAGCGCCGAGCACCCCGGCGGCGGCGGGTCTAGTGGCGACGGACACAGCCGGAACAAGCGGAGCGTCTACGAGGAAATGGAGGACGGCAACCGGACGTGAACCAATTCTTCCGTAAACTCGAACCCGCCAGCGCCCGCCTGCAAACGCTCTGGCACCGCCACGCCGTCGGCGCGGTCCTCCCCCTGGCGGACCGGCAGTGGCGGCTGGAAGCGGCGCCGGCGGCCCCGGTGTCCGGAGTGACCGTCTATGCGAAATTGGGGACGGCGGAGTGCGCCGTCTGGCTGAACGATCCCGACTGGCGCACCGCCGCCGGTGAGATTCTGGGAGTGGTCCCCGAAGCGCTGGACCCTCTTCCCCCGACTTTAATCCAGGCCGCCCTGGAATGCTTCGCCGCCGCCGCCCTGGCCGCCCTGGAAAAAACCTCCGGCATGGCCTGCAGCGTGACCCGGCTGGACACCGGACTTTCCAAGGCTCCGGCCGCCGCCTGCCGCTTCGCCTTGCGGCCGCCGGAGGGACCGGTCGTAACCGGCGCCTGGACGGTGATGACGGCCGACCCGGATTGGCGCGAGAGAATCGCCGGCGCGCTCCGCCAACTGCCGGCGCGCGCCGGCGCCTTGCCGGGGAACATCATCCTGCCGGCCGTCATCTCCCTCGCCGAGTGGCGGGCCAAGGCCGACACGCTCACGGGACTCGCCGCCGGCGATGTGGCGCTGGCGCCGGTGGGCGGGCCGGAATACCGGCTGACCATCGCGAAACGCTTGCGGTTCAGGGCCCGGCTGGAGAAGGGCGTCTTGACAGTGGAGGGCGGGACAATGGCGGAGACCACTCCCCAAAAAACGGACAGTGGGGACCTCCCCCCTTCCGTGAAAGAACTGGAAGTCGACCTGCGGGCCGAAGTGGGCAACATGGCGGTGACGCTGGATCAATTGCGGCGTCTCGGAGTCGGGCAGGTGGTGGAATTCGCCACTCCGGTCGCCTCGCCCGTCATCCTGTCCGTGAACGGAAAACCTTACGCCGACGGCGAACTGGTCGATGTCGGGGGAAGGGTCGGGGTGCGGATTGTGGCTTTGCGCCAAGGCGGTGCGGAATAAATTGACCGGGCTTATTTAACCACAGAGACACAAAGGACACAGAGAACCACAACCGCAAACCAACTTTCATTTCCGATATTATTAATTTTGCGGTTGTGGTTCTCTGTGTCCTTTGTGTCTCTGTGGTTAAATAAAACCAACCATCTTATTTCCGCGCGGCTTTTAAAGGAAACGGTGACGGTTATGGCAAAGGGAACCCGTAGGTTGGCGGACCCCAGGAACACGGCCAGGATTGTCGGCGCCAACATCCGGCATTTACGTAAACAGCGCTTCCCGGGCTGGGGCGGGCAACGGCGCTTCGCCGAATTCCTCAACATCAGCCCGAACGATCTGAGCGTCTACGAAAAAGGCCGCGCCGTACCGAACGAATTCCGCCTGGCCGAAATGGCCCTCCGCCTCGAACTGAAACCGGACGACCTCAAACGGCCGCTCCCGGGCGTATTGGTGGCGCCGGACGGCGCCGTGGACGACCCGCCCCTGCCACCCGCCAACGGGGACGACCCCGAAGCGGCCGACTGGCGGGATCGGGCGCTGGAACTGGAGGAGACGGTCCTCCGTTTGGAAGGACGCCTCGAAGCCTATGCGGAACAGGCCAAGCGCCACGAGGAAAAAATCCGCACCCTGCAGGAAGCCAATTTCATCCTGCGGCATCTCCTCTATGTCGACGCAAGCCCGGAAGCCAAGGCGCGGCGGGAGGCGGTTCTGAAAAAGCTCGACCCGGCCATCGGGGAATTGGTTCGCTTCAAGGATGCGTTTTGACTGTGCGAGGACAAGCATGCTGGGAAACAATCCCGTCTCCTTAATCATCGGTCTGTCGCTCCTGGCGCTGCTGCCGTTCATCGCCGTCACCGTCACCAGCTACGTCAAACTGGTGGTCGTGTTCGGGCTCATCAAAAACGCCCTCGGCATCCAACAGATCCCCCCCAACATGGTCACCAACTCCATGGCCATCCTCCTCTCCCTTTTCATCATGGCGCCCGTGGGAGCGCACATGTACGAGGCGGCGGTGCAGGAGGGTGTGACGGAAACGAAAAGCGTCGACGAGATCCGCCTGGAAAAGTTGCGCCGGGTCGGGGAACCGCTGCGGGAATTCCTCCTCAAGAACTCGCACCCCTCCACCCGCCTCCTGTTTCTACGCACCTCCGCGGTCCTTTGGAAAGACGAAACGAAAATCCCCGACCCCGAAGGCTTCTTCATCCTCGCCCCCGCTTTCATGCTCACCGAACTCACCGAAGCCTTCCGCATCGGCTTCCTCCTGTATCTACCCTTCATCGTCATCGACCTGGTCATCTCCAACATCCTCCTGGCCATGGGCATGATGATGGTGTCCCCCAGCACCATCTCCCTCCCCTTCAAACTCCTGACCTTCGTGATGATCAACGGCTGGACCCGGGTGATGGAGGGGCTGATTCTCACTTACCGCTAGAGCGAACGTAATACCAGAGGTCACCTTTATGGAATTGCAATTGCAGAATATCCTCTACGTAACCAAGGAAGCGATGGTCCTGGTCCTCATCCTCTCGCTGCCGCCTATCGTCGTGGCGTCGGTCCTCGGAGTGGTGGTTAGCCTCATCCAGGCCATCACCCAGGTGCAGGAACAGACCTTGTCCTTCGCCGTCAAACTCCTCGGCGTGACCATCACCCTCGCCTTGACCATCTCCTGGCTCGGCGGGGAACTCCTGTCGTACGCGGTGCACCTGTTCGATTTCATCCTGAAGGTGAATTGAGGAAAATCCCGTGGAAGAACTGCTGCGGCTGACCGGAACGGCGGAAAGGCAAATCATCCTCGTCGGCGTGGGGATGGCCCGGCTCACCCCCATTTTCATGATTGTCCCTTTTCTCGGGAAAGCCAACCTCGGCACCCTGGCCCGGGGGTCAATGGTGTTCGCCTTCGCCATTTACCTCCGCCCCTGGCTGGAAAGCGTCCAGCCCGCAGGCGACTTCGGCGCGGCGGAGGTCCTCCCCCTCATCGCCAAGGAAACGCTCCTGGGCACCCTCATCGGCGTCGTCTCCGGCTTCGCCTTCGAGGCCGCCTCCGGCGTCGGCATAATCATCGACAACCAGCGCGGGCTCTCCATGGCCCAAACCACCGACCCCCTCACCGGCGAACAGACCTCGCCCCTCGGCAGCATGATGCTCCAAACCCTGGTCCTGGTGTTCATGGCGGCCGGAGGCTACCAACTGTTTTTCTACTCGGTCATCACCACCTACGCCTTCTGGTCGCCGTTCGCCTATTGGCCGGATTGGTCGGCCGGAGCCGTGAAGGCGCTCCTGCTGGGACAGTTCGGCTGGTACATGCTGACCATGGTCACCCTGGCGGCGCCGGTCCTGCTGGTGATTTTCCTGGTCGACCTCGGCATGGGCCTGATGAACCGCTTCGCGCCGCAGTTGAACGTCTTCTTCCTGTCCATGCCGGTAAAAAGCGCTTTCGCCCTGGCGGTCCTGATCGTCTATTGGGGAGGGATGTTCGAACTCCTGCGCCGGGACGCCCTCCGCCTGCCGACCCTCTGGGACGCCTTCATGAAAGCCACCGAAACGTGATCGCACCCTAAAAGGACAGCCCAGACATGGCCGGCGATAAATCCGAGGAACCCACCGCCAAACATCTGCGGGACGCGCGGGATGAGGGACAGGTGGTAAAAAGCCAGGAGGTGCCGGCGACCGCGGTCGTCCTGGCGATGTTCCTGTATGTCTGGTTCGGCTTCGACTATATGGTCGCGGAAGTGGTCAAACTTTACGGCGAGGCCATTGCCGGGATGGGTTATTCTTTCGAAGTCGCCTTCGCGAAGCTGGTGCCGCAGGCGGGCTGGTCGTTCCTCAAAATGGCTTTTCCGGCCGTGCTGCTGGCCGCTTTGGCCGGAGTTTTGGGGCATGTGGGGCAGGTCGGCATCCTTTTCGCCTGGAAGGCGGCGATGCCGAAATTGGACAAGCTGAATCCCAAACAGTGGTTCGGCAAAGTTTTTTCCCTCAAGAATTTGATCGAGTTCCTCCGCTCCATCCTCAAAATCGCGGTCATCGTGTTTGTCTTTTACCAGGTGTTTGTCGATGCTTTGCCCCTCCTCATGCGGGTGCCGGGACACGGGGCGGGGGCGCTGCGGGCGGCTTTGGGCGTGGTGATGCAAAACGTCGCCACCTACTGCCTGGCCGCCTTCGCGGCCATCGCCGCCCTGGACTGGTTCTTCCAGCGCTACCAGTTCATGAAGGAACACCGCATGAGCAAGGAAGACGTCAAAAACGAATACAAGGAACAGGAAGGCGATCCGCAGATCAAAGGGAAACGCAAACAAATGCACCAGGAAATGGCCAACGACAATTCCACCCAGGCGGTGCGCCGGGCCGACGTCCTCGTGACCAACCCCACCCACCTCGCCATCGCCATCGAGTACAAGCAGGACAAAACCCCGCTCCCCCTGATCCTCGCCAAAGGCCAGGGACACCTCGCCGAGCGGATGATCAAGGTGGCGGAGGAATGCGGCGTGCCGATTATGCGTAACGTCCCCCTCGCCCATGATCTTTGGGAACAGGGCGAGGAACTCCATTACATTCCCTCCTCCCTCATCGAGCCGGTCGCGGAAGTTCTGCGTTGGCTGAGGGACCTACGCGCCAGCGAAGGGAAACCGACATGAGCCTCAATATTCATGCTCCCGGCGGACAGCTGGCGGCGGCGCGTTCCGATTCTTCCGCCCGCGCCGGCGGCATAGGCAAAGCGGCCGGCGAATGGAACGGCCTCAAGGTGAAAGTCACCGACGCCGAAAGCCTCCTGGCGAACGCGGCGGAGGAAGTCGGCTTTGCCGCGTCGGAGAAAGTCGAGAAGCTCCTGTCCAAACGGCGTAAGCCCGAAGCGAAAGGGCAAAAAGCCGACGTGGTGCCGCCGCCGCAGGAAAAACTCCAGGAAATGCGGGAAGCCATGGGCGGCCGCCTCAAGGACCTTCTCGACCAGGTCCGGCAGTCCGGCGGCAACCCCGCCGCCCTAAAGGAAGCGCTCCAGGGCTTCCCCGACCCCACCGAACGCCACGCCGCCATGCAATGGCTGGAAGAACAGTTCGAGGCGGAACCTTCATTGAAGGAAATGGTCCAGCGGGAACGGCGCGCCCTGGAAGCGGCGTCCCCCTCCGAAATCCAGGCCGGTTACAACCTGCACGGCCTGGCCGCCGAAGAAGTGGGGGGGCCGGAGGCCGGAACGGATCTGTACCGCCGAACCATCCTTGGCCACGGGAACGTCACCGACATGCTGGAGGAAATCCTCAAGAAATACGGCACCAAGGATCTCGAAGGCGCGTTGGACTTTCTCCGCCGCGCGGTCGGCGTGGACTTGTCGGCGACGAATTCCTCCACGGACAAACGCGAACTGGAAGCGGTCAACAACGACCTCTACCACATGCGGGCGATTGGGAATTTTTCCCGGCAGTTCGAGGCGGATTTGGACAAGCTGCGGCAGGACCGGGGGAAAACCCCGCTCCCCGGCGCCGGCGTCGACACCCTGCGGGTCCTCTTCAAGGCCAAGGACCAGCGGCTGGTGCAGTTGGACGGACTCAAGACCGCATTGAAATTGGAAGGGCGCAGCGACCCCGAATACGACGTCCAGGCCTTAAGCAAAACCCGGCAACTGGCCCGCAACCTCCCCGCCAAATTGTTCACGGACGAGGACTCCCGGCAACGGCTTTTGGGCGTTTCGCAAAAACTGTTGGACACCGCCATCGACCTCGAAGACGAAATGCGGGGAGGCCAGGAATGAGCGTATTCGACGAGACCATCGCGGCTTTCGGGCGTCAGCTTGGGATCGACGGACTCGAACCCGACGCGGCCGGGGTCGTCAGCCTGGAGATTGAACGGACCGGCCTGGTGCAACTGCAGAAAACCGGCGACCAGGTGCTGGCGACGCTGGCGCGGGACTGGCCGCCGCAGAGCGAGGGATTGGCGGAAAAGCTGTTAGGGCTCTGTCACTGGCGGGAAAACCACCCTTGGCTCCTCAATCCCGGCATGCTAGGCGAAAGCAAATTGTGCCTGACCGCCACGCTGGCGGAAAATTCGTTCACCCCCCAGGAAATGGACGCGCTCCTGGCCTACCTGGCCGAGGCGCTGGACGGCCTGGAAGCATGAAGGGAGGTTCAGGATGGACCGGGTGGGCGGCTTCGACCCCTGGGCGGGGATTACTCCCCTCCGCGACGGGGCTACGGAAATCGGCCGGGGAAATTTACCCGAGTCGCGGCGGCTCCTGCCTGGGGACGTCGGAGCGGCGGGGAGCGGGGATTATCTCGGGGCTGGGACCGACTCCGGTTTAATGGAACGGTTCGGGCCCTATTTGGCGATGGAGGTGACGCACCGGGAACTCTTGTCGCCGGACGTGTTTTTCGCCTCCCTGGAGGAAGCGGCGGAGGGATTCGTCAAGCAGGCCGGACAGGACGGGGTGAAGGACGGCCCCCTCGTCGACGCGGCGCAAAAACTGGCGGAAGTGCTGGGGGACCGGGCGCTGTGCGAGGCATTACGTAATTTGGTAGTGAGGGCTTAGGGCTTGCCCCAAAATAACTGCACCATGTTTAGACAAGGAACGGCGGACGCGACGGTCGTGACGCAGTATAAACTCGGTGCAGTTATTTTGGGGCGATGCCTTGTTATCACGATGGGAAAAGGACATGGCAGTTACCGACCGAACATCCCCCCACCGCATCCCAGCCGTGAACGGCCGCGAACGGGAAGCCGTCGCCATCCTGGCCCGGGCCATGCTGGACGCGGGTAAATACGCCGAAGCCAGAACCCTGCTGGCCGGCCTCGCCGCCGTCGACGGCGGCGACAACTTCACCCGCCGGAACCTGGTCCTGGCCATGCTCCGCCTGGGCGAATACGCCGACGCGGAACCCCTGGCCCATTCCCTAGCCGCCGAAGCCGGCGGGGACGACCTCCCCGTCGCCCTCTTCTTTCTCGCCCACGCCCAATGGGGAAGCGGCAAAACCGCCGCCGCCCGCCAAACCGTGGAACGTTACCGGCAAGCCCTCCAAGCCGCCAAAACCGCCGCGCCGCAGGAAGGAAAAACGCCCCGCCATGTCTAGAAGCCTCAGTAAACTCGTTCATTCGGTAAACCGCTACAGCGACATCATGCTGGTGGTGCTGCTGATTTTCGTCATCGCCCTCATGATCGTCCCCATGCCCCCGGGCATGATGGACCTCCTGATCGGCACCAACCTGGCCATCTCCGTCACCATCCTCATCATCACCATGTACATCCCCGGCGCCCTCAGCTTCTCCGTCTTCCCCTCGCTCCTCCTCTTCACCACCCTGTTCCGCCTGGGCCTGAACATCGCCACCACCCGCCTCATCCTCCTCCACGCCTACGCCGGCGAAATCATCACCACCTTCGGCAAATTCGTGGTCGGCGGCAACCTCGTCGTCGGCGCCGCCATCTTCCTCATCCTCATCATCCTGCAATTCCTGGTCGTCGCCAAAGGTTCCGAACGCGTCTCCGAAGTCGGCGCCCGCTTCACCCTCGACGCCATGCCCGGCAAACAAATGTCCATCGACTCCGACATGCGGGCCGGAACCATCACCATGGAAGAGGCCCAGGCCCGGCGGGAAATGGTGCAAAAGGAAAGCCAGCTCTTCGGCGCCATGGACGGCGCCATGAAATTCGTCAAGGGGGACGCCATCGCCGGCTTCATCGTCTCCGCCGTCAACATCCTCGGCGGCCTCGGCATCGGCATTCTCCAACGCGGCATGACCGCCGGTGAAGCCCTCAACAAATACGCCATCCTCACCATCGGGGACGGCCTCGTCAGCCAAATCCCCTCCCTACTCATCTCCATCTCCGCCGGGGTCATCGTCACCCGGGTCAGCGCCCCGGACTCCAAAAACTTGGGGGGCGACATCGGCAAACAGTTCCTCGCCCAACCCAAAGCCCTCCTCATCGCCGGCGGCATCGTCTTCCTCTTCGCCCTCGTCCCCGGTTTTCCCAAACTCCAGCTCTTTCTCATCGGCGGCCTCTTGTTGGCGATGGGCCTCGGGATGCGCTACCTCATGAAACCGGACGCCGGCGAGGAAAGCCAGGCCCGTCTCGAACGCGCCCTCTCCCCCGCCGCCGGCAAGGCCGGCGGGGAGGACGCCCGCCGCCCCGCCGCCAAGGACGTCGAATCCTTTTCCGTCAGCGTTCCCATCCTGGTCGATCTGGCAGCCGAGATCCGCGCCCGCATCGACCCCGCCGTCCTCAACGACGAAGTAATCGCCCTGCGGCGGGCCCTGTATTTCGACCTCGGCGTCCCTTTCCCCGGCATCAGCCTCCGTTATGTCGAGGACATGCGCGACGGCAACTACGTCATCCGCCTGGACGAAGTGCCCGCGACCCGCGGCTGGATTCGCCCCCAACGCCTCTTCGCCCGCGAACGCGCCGAACACCTGCGGGTCCTGGGCGTCGACTTCGAGGAAGACAAGCCCTTCCTCCCCGGCCTCCCCACCCTTTGGATCGACGAAGCGCGTCAGGACGATTTGGCCGGCCTCGGGATCGCTTTCATGGTCCCCGCCAGCATCATCTCCTACCACCTGTCCTTCGTCCTGAAACGGCACGCCGCCAATTTCATCGGCATCCAGGAAACGCGCCACCTCCTCAGCCAAATGGAAAGCGGCTACCCCGAACTGGTCAAGGAAGCCCAGCGCCTCCTGTCCCTCCAGAAAATGGCCGACATCTTCCAACGCCTGGTCCAGGAAAACGTCTCCATCCGCAACCTCCGCGCCGTTCTGGAAGCGTTCATCGAATGGGGGCCGAAGGAAAAGGATTCCCTCCTTTTGGCCGAATACGTCAGGGGATCCCTGAAGCGGCAAATCAGCTATCAATACGCCAGCGACAACAACCAGCTCCCGGTTTACCTGCTGCAACCCGACGCCGAAGAACAAATCCGCGGCGCCATCCGGCAAACTTCCTCCGGCAGCTTCCTGACCCTGGCCCCGCAGGCCACCCAGAAATTCCTCGGCAACATCAAGGCGGAAGTAGGCGACCTCGGCCAGTACGCCCACAAGCCGATTCTCCTGACTTCGATGGACATCCGCCGCTATGTCAGAAAACTCATCGAAGCCGAAGCGCCGGACTTGAACGTGCTGTCGTATCAGGAACTGACCCCGGAGGTGACGGTGCAGCCGCTGGGGAAAATCGGCATGTGATAACTGAAGTTTTACAAAGTGACGATTTAACTGGAGTTTTGCAAAATCACCATTCAAACCGCCGAATGGCGATTTTGTAAAAGCAAAAACCCTGGAAATTCAAGGAGAAATGATTTTTGCAAAGTGACGATTGGCGGTTTAATCGCCACTTTGCAAAACTTCAGATTTAACCGCCAATCGTCACTTGGCAAAAATCGTTTTTGCCCGAATTTACGGGGTTTTTGATTTTGCAAAACTCCAGTGCTAACAGTGGACTTTCTGAAAAATCCACACCCCCTAAGGAGGCCATATCATGGCAGACCAACAGCAAAAGTACGACGCCGTCATCGCCCGGGCCAAAGCCACCCTGGAGCAAGGCGCCGAACTGCGCCAGCGCTTCAACCGCGGCCGCGACGAATTCGCCGGCGTCCTCCGCGCCAACAACGTCGACCTGCAAAAAGTCGATCACTTCCTCGCCACCCTACCCGAACACACCCGGAAAGATGCCGACGCCGAACGCCAACGCATCCAAAATGAAATCGACCAGGGCCGCGAAGCCGCCCTCAAAGAACTCCAAGACCAAACCGTTCAAAACGCCGCCCCCTCCACCGCTTCGCCCCGCCGCCGCGGAAATAGAAACATGGCTTGAAATAATTATTAAAAATATAAAAAATATATTTTAATAAATTCCGCCGCTTTTGTTTTTATCGGGTATATTGACAGTGGAGGGTGGGGAAAACATGGTGCATATCAACTCTGTTATGACGTAATTCCTTGCCCTGTAACGATACACCCCTCCCCGCACGTCATTCCGGCGTCTCTGCCCTTGCTGCACCCCTTGCGGGCGGTTTCGCCGGAATCCAGGGGGATTGACAATGATGGTGGTACTTCCTTACTTTTCACAGCGGCGGGATAGTGCCACTGCCGTCAAAGCTTATCCCCCTG
>JAVBTZ010000027.1:0-4456 GCA_031555915.1 Planctomycetota bacterium | reverse complement strand
GAGGGTATGAACAACAAGGCGCGAACTCGAATTAAGATGGCATACGGTTACAGGAACGTGCAAACCCTTATCACCGCACTATTTCACCAAATGGGAAATCTGCCCGTCGCGCCGGAAGCCCACAGATTCTTTTGAAGAGGCGATAAGAGAAAAAATACTCAATATTTAGTGCTCTCGCCCTGATGAAAGATGCCGGCAAAACTTTCCCAAAGATACATTCGTTTGTTATGAATATGGCAAGGGTTAATAAAAAAGAAATTACCGTAGCTTATAAATCACACGTTGCACAAATTCAAAAAGTAGCCGCAGACCTACATAAGGCTCACCCAGATTTATTCACGGGGGGAAAAAAGAAATCCGCCTGGGTCGTTGACCTTAAAGATGGCAATAATTTGGCGGTTGTATTGAATAATTGCGGCCTTCCTCCGTCGTCTTTAACTCACCGTAAATACGAAGTGTACGGAGAAGAAACGCAAGTTAATCAATCACAAATAGATCCGTTTCTTGAAGATCTTAATGTGATTATTGATATTTTGTGAACATATGCTTGTTGCCATCAAATATGACTAATCGCAAAACGTTGGACAGTATTGACAGTGAAGGGCGCCGGGCCGGTGGGCTTGGCGCCCTGTTTTTAGGCATGAATGCTCCGTGCTCGTAACTCCAATAACTTCGACTATTTTCGAAAATGATGTTTTCCCATATCCGTTTGAACGTGCTCGAAAACCCGCTTTCCGGCCCCACCGCGAGGTTTTGAAGTGTAGCGGCACCGCATCATCCATTTCCGCCAGAACGTTCCGTCACGCCCCGTACAAACGACCTGCGTAAACCCGCGTATAGAGCGATTGACGTTCCCACCCCATACTAACTACCTTCGAAAAACGCGAATTTTAACTCATTCCCCCCATGCACATTAGGATGACCGTTTTTTGTTTCACAAGAACAAACGTGTCAGTAGGTGGGCATTTCGTCGCTCAGAGCTTGTCTATTTCGCTGTCGCGGCGATCGCGGGGGATGAATTGGGCGTAGTGGCGTCGGCAAACCTCAGGCGTGTTTCCCATCCAGGAGGAAATTTTATCGAGGCTGACTCCGGCTTGAGCGAGGAGCGAACCAAATGTGTGCCGAAAAGGGTTCCAGCTGATAAGGTGAGATGAAATTTCCGGGTGCCTATCTGCCAACATTACTTTAATGTGTCGGGCAAATGCGGTAAGCCTGTCCGCCCGCAGAACCTCGGTGTTGCGCTCGTTCAGTCGGTGTTCCATTTGCACAACATAACCCTGGCGCCAGTCCTGAGGCACGGTTTTGAGGATTTCTTCAAGAGTAGAGGAAAGGGGAGTTTCCCGGCTTTTTCCCGTCTTTGTCTTGTCAACGAAAATTATGCCGGTGTCGAACCTGATGTCAGGCCATGTGAGTCGCGCAATTTCTTCCCTTCGCAGGCCGGCATAAAATGCAATCGGAATGGCCATCCAGTCCGGCCAGCCGCTTTCCTTGGCGACGGCGATGATTTTTTCGCGCTCATCCTTGGTACAGTAAATGATGGCTCCACTCTTGGTCTCGCGCATTTGCTTGATTCCGGTAAATGGATTATGCCGCGTTCGGCGGGTGCGCACAGCCCATCTGAAAAATCTGGAGCATGCCGCCAGAGCCTTATTGTGGGTAGCGGGTGAAAGGCCGTCATCAAGAAGCTGCGCCATGAACTCCTCGGCCTGATTGTGCGTGACTTTTGTGATGTCGCCGGAAAACTCACGCAGCTTGCCCAGGTATCGAAGGGAATGTTTACACCAACCAGAACCGACCTTGCCATGTAGTATCGGAGTGTATGCCTCTATCCAATCTCCCTGTGGAGCATCCGATGCCCCGTATCGGTTTTCGAGATACCGCGATACCCCTGGCGCATCAACCATTTCGTCAGGAAATTCCGGCGGGTCCTTGTGAAGTTCGGCTGCGATGACATGCATGGCGTAGTTTGCCGCGTCTTCCTGATCTTCTCCAAGGCCGGGGTGGTATGAATACTTCTTCCGGTTCCAGTACCAGTAAATTTCCCAGCCACCTTTATGAAGGACTTTGTTGGGTTCCGGGTTGTGCCGTTTGTGTGCCATTGGATGCTCCTTTGTATCGGACAAATGTATCGGACGGGAGCATGAGGCGTCAAACAAAAAACCGCAACCCATTACGGTTGCGGTGTTTATTTGGTTACCCCGCCAGGACTCGAACCTGGAACAAGAGAACCAAAATCTCTTGTGTTGCCAATTACACCACGGGGTAATATGGGGTCAGTTTGCAATAACAACCTTTGCCGCTTGGGAAGTTCAGAACATCATATCCATGCCGCAGGAAAAAGCAATACCCTTGGGGAAAAACCCCAGGCAATTTTTTCTTTGGCTTCGCCTTGGCCTAAGCCCCTTTATCAGGCGTCGTCCAGGGCTTCCACCCCGGGGAGCTTTTTGCCTTCCAGGAATTCCAGGCTCGCGCCGCCGCCGGTCGAAATGTGCGTCATCTTCGCCGCCAGGCCGGATTTGTTCACCGCGCTCACCGAATCGCCGCCGCCGATTATCGATACGCATTGCGGATTGTCCGCTATCGCCTGGCATACGGCAAACGTGCCAAGTGCAAACGCCGGCTTTTCAAAAACTCCCATCGGACCATTCCACACAATCGTCTTCGCCTTCGCCACTTCCGCCGTAAACAGTTCAACCGACTTCGGGCCGATGCCCAGACCCATCATGTCGTCGGGTATCGCGTCGAAAACGCCGTCCGCCTCCGCCACGTCGAACTTCCGGGCGCAAACGTGGTCCACCGGCAGGAGGATTTTCACCCCCTTGGTTTTCGCCTTGGCGAACACTTCCTTCGCCACGTCGAGTTTGTCCTCCTCCACCCGCGAGATGCCCACCTGTTGTCCCTCGGCTTTCATCAAGGTGTAGGCCATCGCCCCGCCGATTATCAGGCTGTTCACTTTCTCCAGGAGAGTGGTGATGACCAGCACCTTGTCCGACACCTTCGCGCCGCCCAGAATCGCCAAAAACGGCTTGTCCGGCTTCGCCAGCGTGTCGCCGAAGTATTTCACCTCTTTTTCCATCAGGAATCCCGCCACGTTCACCGGAATGTATTTGGTAACCCCGGCCGTCGAGGCGTGGGCGCGGTGGGCGGTGCCGAAGGCGTCGTTGACGTAGACGTCGCCGAAGCTGGCCAGTTCCTTGGTGAAGGCGTCGATTTTCGCCTTGGTGGCGTCGTCCTGCTTCTTGTACTTGTTGAGGAGTTCCTCTTCGGGGTGGTAGCGGACGTTTTCCAGCATCATCACTTCGCCCGGTTTAAGGCGGTCGACCATTTTCTTCACTTCCGGCCCCACGCAGTCCGGCGCCAGGGGGCAGGGTATGCCCAGAAATTCCGCCAGCTTCACCGCCGCCGGCTTCAGGGAAAACTCCGGCAGCGCCACGCCGTCCGGCCGGCCGAGGTGGGACATGAGGATGAGTTTTCCGCCGTGTTCAATGATGTAGCGGATGGTGGGGAGGGCCGCTTCGATGCGGGTGGCGTCGGCGGTTTTGCCGTCTTTGAGGGGGACGTTGAAGTCCACCCGCATCAGGACGCGTTTGTCTTTTACGTCTATGTCGCGGACAGTTTTCTTGGGCATGGGGGCTTCTCCTGGGAAGGTTGAGAAAAAGGTTGCTGCGGACCAATCGGGTTCAGCGTTTTGCCATTTCGTGGTCGAGGAACAGCATGCCGTGGCTTCCTTCCTTGACGAAGTCGAATTTGTCCAGGATGCTGCGGAAGGATTCTTCCTCTTCGACCTGTTCGGAAATGAACCATTGCAGGAAAATGCTGGTGGCGTGGTCTTTTTCCGCTGCCGCCATTTCGGCCAGGTTATGGATTAGCCCGGTGACTTTCTGTTCGTGGGCGTAGGATTTCTGGACGATTTCCACCACCCCGGCCCAATCCTTCGGCGGCGCGGCGATGGGCAGGAGTTCGACCCGGTTGCCGCGTTCCTCGATGTATTTGTAAATCTTGTCGGCGTGTCCCACTTCCTCTCCCGCCTGCTTACGCATCCAGTGGGCAAAGCCGGGGAGTTTTTTATCGTTAAGGAATGCCGCCATGCCCAGGTAGAGATAGGCGGATTCCAGTTCCCATTTGATCTGTTCGTTCAAGGCCTTCCACATTTTATCCGACAGCATTTGCGGTCTCCTTTGGGCTTTTAAGCTTTCCCTCAACCCGGTCGACGCTTCGCCCCATAATGACTTCAGGTCGACTTTGCTCATTATAACCTGTCAGCCAGGCTTTGCCAGGCGTAAATATACTTCCCTCAGGCCGGCGTCTCCCCCCCTTCCTTGTCTCCCGCCTCACTCTTTTCCATCCGCCGCGTCACCTTCGCCAATACCGGCGGCAGCTTCGACTCCTCCACATCCTCCTCGCCCGATAAGACAAAGCCGGACAAGGCAATCTTCATCCCGTCCTCAAACGACAT
>JAVBTZ010000273.1:0-10364 GCA_031555915.1 Planctomycetota bacterium | reverse complement strand
GGGAACCACTTCCGTAAAAGTAGCATGAGTATAGGGTTAGACAATAATTCCGGCGCTGGCGGTAAAGAACGAAGGTCACCGCAACTGGTTATTCATGCTAGATTTGCGGGGCGGTTCCCGCAAATCTAGCGTTGTAGAGGTGAACCGCCAATTAAATTACCTAAAAAATCACCCCTTAGGTGATGATATTATCGAAAGTATTGTTCTGCCGGAATATATGTGAAAGTGGTTGGCTCCTAATTGACTTAAATGGAAAACTATATATCATACTTGGCATGGGCGATAATTTTTACTAAATCACCTCCTCTCATTATGAAGGATTGCATATGCCACGTCTCCCTTCGGGTAAGGCGATCCTTGCCATTACCTTGGTTATGTGTTTGGGGGTAATTTTTTTACCCCCCTCCGGTCGGGCCGGCGAATCCAGCCACTTGGCCGCAGTTAAGAAGAATGGCGTACTCCGCGTCGGCATGTTTGCCGCCGACACCCCCCCCTTCTATTTCGCCGACAAACAAAGCGGCGAAATGGTCGGTTACGATGTGGATCTGGCCAAGAATCTGGCCAAACTCCTGGGGGTCAGCCTGGATATCAAACGTTTTGGCCCCCCCTACGCCAAACTGACCGACGCCCTGGACGAAGGGGTTATCGACGTCCTCATTTCCTACGCCAGCATCACCCCCCAGCGGGCGGAAAAATACTCCGCCGTAATCTACGAATACACCAATTTCGGTTTTCTCATAGATCTGGACAAACTGGAAAAATCGGTCGGCCGCGAACTCATTTCCCCCGAAGACCTAAACTCACCCGATATCAAAATTTTAGTCCAGAAACATACCCCGTTCGAAGCCATTCTCATGAAGTTTTTCCCAAATTGCACCGCCGTCGACTGCGAATCGAACAATAACGTACAACTCATGGTGGACGCCATGGACCGTGGCGCAGCGCACGTGAGTTTCGATCGGGAGCTGGTTTTTCTCATCTACAAACGCATCGCCTCCGCCAGCTTCAACCGTTTCCTCATGCATCCCCTGCCGGAAATCGTCAATCCCGTCGGCATGATGTTGCGTAAGGGAAGCGACGTCGCGCCAATCCTGCAAGAGTACGTCGACAACCGCGACGATACGCTTGAACTCGCCGAAATCATCGATAAATATATGGTCTGGAATACCGAGGGGGGGAAAAAATGAGAATCAGCCTGAAAATCGCCTTATCCATTTCCTTGTTGGTCATCGTCGCCCTGCTTATCCTCGGCATCAGCCTTTATAACCTCCGCCGCGTCAACGGCATCGTCCGCCATGTCGCCGCCGTCGCCGCGCCCAAGGTCGTGGTCGGTTCTGAAATCGGCTCCGCCCTGAACGAGGTGCAACTCGCCCAACGCAACATCCTGCTCCTAACCCGGCAAGAGGATCGGCAGAAAATCGCCGATTCCTTCCCCGCCATTCGGGATCGCATGACCCGCAGTCTCGGCGAGCTCGACCGCCTGACCCGTGAGGGAGGCGGCAGCAACAACGTCGAGGCGCTCAGGAAAAATTGGGACGACCTGATGCGCATCAATCAGGAAATCTCGGTTAAAGCCCTCAAGAACACCGCCGACAAGACCCGCAACCTCACCCTTGGCGCCTCCGGTGTCGCTTTCGACGCCTGCCTCGCCAGTGTCGACGAATTGGCCGGTCTCCTGACCAATTCCAGCGCCTTCGCCGCCCGCCCGGCCCTGGATCGCGTCAACGCCGCCCGCGCCAACCTCTTCGCGCTGCAAATTCTCGAGAAAAACGTGACCATGGAAACCGACGAGGCGAAAATCAGGGACCTGGTTCAGAAAGCCGGCGCCATAGTGCAGAAATTGGATCCCGAAGTCGCGGTAATCGCCGAAGGCAAGAAGCTTCCGGCCTCGATTCGCGAAAAATGCGCCCGTTTCGGCCAGTTTTATGCCGAAGCGAAGAAGACCAGCCTCGCCACCATCGACCTCGCCAGCCAGAACGACGACCAACAGGCGTTCGTCCTGGCGGAGACGTCCGGCAAGGAGAAGAGCGGCGCCGTAGCCGCCCTGGTCGGCGCCGTGAACGCCGAAGCGACGCGGGACTTTGATGAACAAGTCAAAAAAAGCGAAGACGCCGTGCGTTCCTCCGCCTTTTGGCAGACGGTCATTTCCATCGTCGGCCTGGCGGTGTCCCTGGCTTTGGTCACCCTGGTCGTCCGCGGCGTCAGCCGCGGCCTCCACGGCGCCACCAACCGGCTGGCGCAAACCGCCGACCAGGTCAACGCCGCGGCCGGCGCCATCTCCCAGGCGAACGCGCATTTGGCCGAAGGCTCGGGGACCCAACTCCAGCAACTCCGCGACACCACCCACACCCTGGCCGACATGGCAACCATGACCCGGCAAAGCGCCGCCACCGCCGCCAAAACCAAAGACACCACCGCCGCCACCGTCAAGCTGGTCGAATCCGGCTCCGAAGCCGTGCGCGACATGTCCTCCGCCATGGCCGAGATTAACGATCAGTCGGAGAAGATCAGTCAAATCATCAAAACCATCGAGGAAATCGCCTTCCAAACCAATCTCCTCGCCCTTAACGCGGCGGTCGAGGCCGCCCGCGCCGGCGAGGCCGGCAAAGGTTTCGCCGTGGTGGCCGACGAAGTCCGCAACCTGGCCAGCCGTTCCGCCCAAGCCGCCCGCGACACCTCCGAACTTATCGTCGGCACGGTGGACAAGGTAAGGCACGGCTCCGGCATCGCCTCCCGCCTGGCCGACAGCTTCAAAGCCATCGAAGAGGGCACCAACGAATTCAACCACCACATCCAGGAAATCAGCCGCGCCACCGACGAACAGTCCCACGGCGTCGAACAGTTGAACGCCAATATGGCCGAGCTTGAGCGCTCCACCCAGGACAACGCCGGCCACGCGGACAGTTCCGCCAATGCCTCCCGCGATCTGATGGATCAGGCCGACGCCCTGAGCCACATTGTCGACACCCTCTCGCATATGGTCCAAGGGAATAACCCGCCGCATTCCTCGCCCCGCTCATGACCCATTGCCGAGGGGCAATTATTATACCGACAAGAATTTTCACCATAGCAGGCACGGGGACGGCACGGACCGTCCCCGTTTTTTTGGGAAAAACCCGGGGAATTTGTGAAAAAATCGGGGCAAGGTGGTTGACAGGGGGAGGGGAAACATTTATAGTGCTTGTCAGACAGCTGATATGCGGCAACAATTTACCCACCCACCCCCCAACAACATCCGTTTCAAGACGCCGCAAGGCATCCGCAAAATTCAACCTAGGAGCAGTCAGATGGAACAAGCCACCCTCGCCACCCTCAGGGAACGAGCCAACCAAATACGCATAGGCGTAGTTCAAGCGCTGGGGTTGGACCGACCCGGTCACCTCGGCGGATCGATGTCCGCGGCCGACGTCATGGCCGTTCTCTATTTCCACAAAATGCGCCTTAATCCCCAGAATCCCAAAGACCCTACCCGCGACCGTTTCATCATGTCCAAAGGACACGCCGTCCTGGCCCAATACGCGGCCCTGGCGGTGGCGGGCTTCTTCCCCTACGAGGAACTGCCGAAGACCAAGACCCTTGGAGCCCTTCTGCAGGGCCACCCCGAAGTCGGGATACCCGGCATCGAAGCCAACACCGGGTCGTTGGGCCAGGGGTTGTCGCAAGGGGTGGGAATGGCATTGGCGGCGAAGGCCGATGGGGCTGCCTGGCGGACATATGTCATAACCGGCGACGCGGAGTTGGCCGAAGGCCAGATTTGGGAAGCCGCCACCTGCGCCGCCCAGCACCGGCTGGACAACCTTCGCGCCATCGTCGACGCCAACGGCATCAGCGCCATGGGCCGCATCTGCGACCGTTATAACGTGGGCGACGCCGAGCGCATCGCCGCGAAGTTCGCCGCTTTCGGCTGGGACACGCGGGTAATTGACGGCCACGACCTCGCGGCGGTGGCGGCAGCCCTGGACGCGGTCGACGCCGTGCAGGGGAAGCCGTCGGCAATTGTCTGCCGCACGGTGAAGGGCAAGGGCGTCTCCTTTGCCGAGAACACCAACGCCTACCACAACCGGGCGCTGGACCAGGAAACCCGCGATCGGGCGTTGGCCGAATTGAACGCCCGCTGAAGAACTTAGAGGAGAGTCCCGCGAAAACCGTGATCGGGCGCTGGCCGAATTGAACGCCCGTTGAACTTAGAGGAGAGTCCTGCATGGCACTTGTCAGTCAAAGAGCGGCTTATGGCGAGGAGTTGTTGGCTATTTGCCGCGAGAACCCGAAGGTGGTGGTGTTGGACGCCGATCTCTGCGCCGGCACCCAGTCGGTAATGGTGGAGAAGGAGAAGCCGGAGCGCTTTTTCGAAATGGGCATCGGCGAGCAGAACATGATTTCCGTGGCGGCGGGGATGGCCTTGGCCGGCAAGATTCCGGTGTGCAATTCCTTCGCCATTTTCGCGGCCGGCCGGCCTTACGAGCAGATCCGCCAGAGCGTTTGCCTCCCCGGGCTGGGGGTTAAGGTCGTGGGCGCCAGTTGCGGCTTGTCCGACTTCGCCGACGGCGCCACGCATCAATGTTTCGAAGACCTCGCCCTGATGCGGGTTCTCCCCGGGATGACCGTCTTTTCGCCGGCCGACGCCCAGGAAGCCCGCCGCGCCATCCGCGCCGCCGTACAGCTGCCGGGTCCGGTCTACATCCGTATCAACCGTAACGAAATCCCCGACGTCACCCCCGCCGACGCCCGGCTGGAGATTGGCAAACCCGCCTTGATGGCGGAGGGTGACGACATCGCCATTTGCGCGACCGGCTACATGGTCCACCTCGCCTTGGAGGCCAGGAAAATTTTGGCGGCGCGGGGCGTCCAGGCGCGGGTCTTGAATTTCTCCACGCTTAAGCCTCTCGACGTCGCGGCGGTGCGGTCTCTACTGGGTCCGTGCCGGCGGCTGGTCACGGTGGAGGAGCACAGCGTCATATCCGGTTTGGGCGGGGCGCTTCTGGAGGCGTTCGCGGAAGATCCGCTGCCGCTCCGGCGTTTGGGGATTCAGGACGTTTACGGCCAATCGGCCGAGAACTACGCGAAGATTCTGCTGAAATACGGTCTCACTCCCGAACGTATCGCCGAGGAGACGGCGGCGTTTCGCGGGTGATTTGCGGACGGCCGGGTCGTTTTCAAGGCCGCCCTTCTTTCGAGCCGCTTTGTGGAGGAACAGGCGATGAAACGATTGGTTATGCTTGCGGCGGTGCTGGTGTTGGCCTTGGGCGTGGCTGGGACGTCCGGCGAGAAAATTTGGCCTAACGGCGCTCCGACGGTCTTCGTCGGCTTTGGCGCCGGCGGCGGCACCGATACGGCGGTGCGTCCCCTGGTCATGGAAATGCAGAAGTACCTGGGGGAAACGATCAACGTGGTCAATATGCCCGGCGCCGCCAGCGCGGTCGCGGCCGAACACGTGATGGGTTTACCGAACGACGGCTACAGCATGCTCGCCACCGGCACCGGCTGCTACGGCGGTTATCTGGTGCAGAACACCGCCCCGAACGCCCTCCCCTGGAAATGGACCGGTTTTTATCCCGTGCAGGGCCCGGCGGCGCTGTTGGTCAATCCGGCCAAGTCCGGCATCAACACCCTGGAGGAAGCCATCGCCAAGCTGCAGAAGGGCGAAGCCAGCGTCGGCGTGGCCGGCTTCGGGAACGGCCCCCACGTATTGATGGAGGCCTTCTCGGCCCTGGCCGGCATCAAGGACGTCAATTACGTCACCTTCGACGGCGACCGCAACGTCACGGTGGGAGTGATGGCCGGCGACGTCGAACTGGGCGTCGTCACCTTCTCCGCCGGCATCGACTTCGCCCGTTCCGGCGACGTCAAGGTGCTGTTCCTCAACCAGTCGACCCCGCTGACCCTGGACAGCGGCACGGTCTGCCCGGCGATTGTCGACGTCTACCCGAAGGCGGTCAACATGCCGATGCTTTCCGAATCGTGGCCGGTCCTCATCCGCCGCGACGCCCCGAAGAAAATCATCGATAAGCTGGAAGAAGCGTTCCGCCATGCGGTCCAGCAGCCCGGCATCGTCGACTTCGCCAAGAAGAACGGCATGAAGGTGGTGGCGCTGTCCGGGGAAGAGGCGGCCAAGCTCGCCGACTACCAATTCACCGCCTACGCCTGGATACTTTGGAAATCGGGACTGGCCCAGGTCGATCCGGCCAAGTCCAACCTGCTTCCTTTGGAGGACTGGAGCTGGGACAAGGTGAAGGCGAAATATGGTTATTGATGCTACCTAACGCGCGGGGCGGCGTTTCCTCTCTCCGGAACGCCGCCCCGTTGTATTGCGATTGCCTTCAAGCCCAGGACGTCACGATGAATGATAAACACAAAATGGCGGGGCCGGATTTCCTTTCGGCCATTGTCCTTATTCTGTTGGGCGTGGCGATGTATTCGGCCGCGTCGAACATGCGGGTGTTCCGCACCCTGATTGTGTCCCCGGGGCTCTTCCCCATGATTCTTGGGGGAGTCTTTGTCCTGTGCGGTTTGGTGATGTTGGGGATTTCCCTTCGCCACGGCGGCTTCGGGAAAGGGCTCCGGCTCCTGTCTCCGGCCAACTTGGCCGAGGTGTCGCGTTCGCCCCGTTTTCGCCGGGGCGGGACAGTGTTCCTGCTGATCCTCGCCTATGTTTGCCTATTTGGGAACTCCATCCTCGAGTTACTGAATTTTCATTTCACCGTCCAGGGCGCCATCATCCCGGTCAACACCGGTTTTATTTTGCTTACCTTCGCTTTTCTTTTCGCCACCTTCAAGTATCTCAAAGCCATGTCCGGCGTCGCCGCCTTTTTGCTATCGCTTACTGTGGCGGTGTTGGTTTTCTACGTTTTCAACAAGGGCTTCGGCATTCCGGTTCCATGAAGTTGGGGCGATGCCTGAATGCGGCGGGAGAAACGGCATGGATTTTTTCGACAGCGTCGGCAATTATTTCGGATTGCTATGGGGTGGCGTCAAAATCGCCGCCAATCCGGCCATTCTTTTGCTGATTTTCGGCGGCAGCGTCATGGGGCTTTTGGTCGGGGTCATACCCGGCCTGACCGCGACCATGGCCTTGGCGCTTCTCATCAACATTTCTTACGGGATGGAACTCCCCTCCGCCATCGCCTTTCTCCTGGCGGTGTATGTCGGGGCCACCACCGGCGGCCTCTGCTCCGCCATCATGATGAACATCCCCGGCACCCCCGCCGCAGCCGCCACCGCCATCGACGGCTTTCAATTGGCGCGGCAGGGGAAGGGCGGCCTCGCCATCGGCACCGGCTACGTCGCCTCCTTCCTCGGGACCATTCTCAGCACCATCATCATGCTCTCCATGGCGCCGGTAATTTACCTGTTCGCGCTTAAATTCGGACACTGGGAAATGTTTCTCCTGGCCGTTTTCGGCATCATGATTTGCGGCTCCCTCTCAACCGACCAGGATCCCCTCAAGGGCTGGATCGTCGGCTTCATCGGCTTCGCCATCGCCATGATCGGGATGGAACCCATCTACGCCTATCCCCGCTTTACCTTCGACTACCTGCAACTCAAGGGCGGCATTCCCCTCATCCCCGCCCTCATCGGGGTGTTCGGGATTTCCGAAGTCCTCACCGTTCTGCAGGAATCTAAGCCGTACAAGATCGACGGCGCCATCGGCCGGGTCGTTCCCCCCTTCTCGGTGTTCCGGCCGCTCCTCGCCGCCACCGGCCGCTCTTCCATCATCGGCGCGATTGTCGGGGCGATACCGGGCGCCGGCGAGGACATTGGCGCTTGGATGTCCTACGACATCGGCCGCCGGCGTTCCAAGCACCCGGAACTCTTCGGCAAAGGCACCCTAGAGGGGGTCATCTGCCCGGAAGTGGCCAACAACGCCGTCATCGGCGGCGCCATGATTCCCATGCTCACCCTCGCCATCCCCGGCAGCCCCCCCAACGCCCTCATGCTCGCCGCCATGCAGCTCCATGGCGTGCGGCCCGGCCCCACCCTTAACGTCGAGTCGCCCTGGATTCTGCCTTACGTCGGGGTCACCCTGTTCGCGGCTTCCGTCGCCATGCTGTTTTGGGGCCTGACCCTGGCGCGGCCGATGATTGCGGTCCTGAAGATCAAGCGGGAGATTCTGCTTCCCCTGGTGGTGCCGCTGACCCTCATCGGCGCCTACGCCGCCGAAGCACGCATCTTCAACGTCTACGTCATGCTTTTCTTCGGCGCCCTGGGTTACCTGCTTCGCCGCATGGACTATCCCCTGGCGCCGCTGGTTTTGGGAATCATCCTGGGGCCTTTGGCCGACATCAGCTTCCGCCGGGCCCTGATGCAGAGCCGTGGCGCCCTGATGCCCCTGTTGGAACGACCGGTGGGGCTGGTATTGATATTATGCGTGGCGTGGATTTTCTACGCCGGAATCAAGCGGGCAATTCGCTTCTACAGCCCGCAACACGTTACCATGACCTCGGAAATTCTCGGCGAGGTCGGCGGAGCGGCCGGGCAAGAACCGCCGCAAGATAAGGAGTGAGGATATCATGTCGACAATCGGCGCTTATCTGGAAGGCTTGTTTTCCCTCAAGGGCAAGGTGATTCTCCTTACGGGCGCCGCCGGCGGCATCGGGGAAGCCCTGGCGCGCGGTCTCGCCGGCGCGGGCGGCACCATGGCCCTCTGCGACCTGCGTGAAGACGAAGTGAAGAAAGTAGCGGGAGACCTGCCGGAAGCGGAAGGTTTTGCCCTGGACGTGACCAGCCGGCAGTCCATCGACGCCTGCGCCGCCGCCGTGCACCAACGTTTCGGCCGCATCGACGTATTGGTGAACTGCGCCGGCATCAACAAGCGCGAAGGTCTCCTGGATGTCGAAGAAGCCACCTACGACCGCATCATGAATATCAATCTGAAGGGCGTCTTCTTCATGAGCCAGACCGTGGCCAAACTCATGGTCAAACAGGGCGGCGGCAATATCATCAACATCGGCTCCCACAACGACGAAGGCATGCTCGGCGGCTGCTCCGTCTACGGCGCCACCAAATCCGGCGTCGTCGCCCTGACCCGCTCCATGGCAGTCGAATGGGCCAGCCACAACATCCGCGCCAACGCCCTCAGTCCCGGCCACATCCTCACCCCCCTCACCACCGTGACCTGGGAACATCCCACCCGCTCCGTCTGGCTTCGCGATCGCATCGCCATGCGCCGCCCCGGCACCCCGCAGGAACTGGTCGGCATGTGCGTCATGCTCGCCTCCGACGCCAGCAGTTACATGACCGGACAAGCCTACCACATCGACGGCGGCTGCCTCTGTGGCGGCGACCCCTGGGATTTCGACACCGCCTTCAAAGCGGAGAAGAAACCACAATCATGAAAGATGCGACGAAAGAGCCGGTCATCATTCCGCTGTCCGGAAAATCAAACGTGGAAGTCGTCTTCGAACAGTTGGAACGGCTGATTGGCGAAGAATTCTGGAAAGCGGAAGAGAAACTGCCGTCCGAATTCGAACTCTGCCGCAAATTCAACGTCGGACGCTCCACCATCCGCGAAGCCCTGAACATCCTCAAAGCCCGGGAGCTGGTCTTCACCATCCCCGGACTCGGCACCTTCGTCAACAAACGCGAGGAAAGCAACCGCGTCCTCGCCTTCTACACCCCCAACCCCAAAAGCGAAAAAGATCTGCTTAATATCATGGAATTACGCCTCGGCCTCGAACCCATGTCCGCCGCCCTGGCCGCCCGGCGCATCACCAAAACCCAACTCCGCAACATGGAAAAACACCACCTGAAACACCTCGCAAGCGTTGACCCCGCCCTCTTCGCCGAAAATGACATCATCTTCCACCAACTCCTGGCCAACGCCTCCGGTAACCCCCTGATCGAAAACGCCATCGCCATCGTCCACACCTTCCTGCAACAACAACAATTCCTGACCTCACAAGAAGAAAGCCGCCGACACAAAGCCGGAAAATTCCACGCCCAACTCCTGGACGCCCTACACGAACACAACGAATTCGCCGCCGAAGACATCATGCGCGAACACATGGACGACACCTACATCTACATCAAATCCATCATCAACCAATCCCACCCCCACTCCGGCCGCTGGCACCGCCGCCGCGACCACCCCAAGATTGAGCCAGGTTTAAAGAAAAACAAGGGATAAGGAGGTATGCGACGTTTAGCCTGCCGAAGACGCCCGGGAGGGAAACTTTTTTTGAAAAAAAAGCTTTCCCCCCCGAGCCCCCCCTTCCAAAAAACTTTGCCTGCGCTAACGCACCTATTGTAAGGTTGTTCACCTACTAATTTTGTTATTTTACGCATAGCTTATGCTTCTTTGGTGCCAACGTCTTTTGTCGTTCAAAGAGGGCTTGCAGAGCGCGATTTTTTCTTTGAAAAAATCAACT
>JAVBTZ010000203.1:0-8678 GCA_031555915.1 Planctomycetota bacterium | reverse complement strand
GGAGCTGGACTATTTCCTCGGCCGGGTGCTGGAGGATTCGGGGCGCTATCAGGATGCCCTGGACTGCTATTGCCGGTCCATTGACATCAACCCGAATTACGCCGAGTACCTGTTCCGGGCCGCCTACCTGGCGGATTTGCGGGGCCTTGACGCTTTGGCGAAGGATTTCTACAGCCGGATTGGCCCCGACTCCAGCCGGGTGTACGTGAACGCCGGTTTGAACCTGGCCCTCATTTACGAGGACGAGGAGGACTACGAGAAGGCGGTGGCGTGCTGCCGGCGGGCCTTGAAGATCGCCCCGATGAACAAGACCGCCAAACTGTTCCTGACGAATGCCGAAGCGGCCGCGAACATGTATTATTCCCCCGAGGAAACGAAACAGTCGGAGCGGCTCGAAGCGATTCTGCGGGTGCCGGTGTCGGACTTCGAATTGTCGGTGCGGAGCCGGAATTGTTTGTCCAGCATGAACATCATGTGTTTGGGCGATTTGATTAAACGGACCGAATCCGAGATGCTCGCGTACAAGAATTTCGGCGAGACGAGTCTCCGCGAAATCAAGGAAATGCTGGCGGCGAAGGGGCTGCGGCTGGGGATGATGCGCGAGGACGCGGCCACCCGGCAGGTCATGGAGCGCCAGCGCCGCAACGCCAACGCCGAGATTCTCTCGAAGTCGATTGACGAGTTGGAACTGGGGGTGCGGTCGCGGAAATGCATGGAGACGATGGGCATCGCGACGATTGGGGAACTGGTCAACAAGTCGGAAGCGGAGTTGGCGGGGGCGCGGAATTTTGGCCGGGTGTCCCTGACGGAAATCAAGAAGAAGCTGGCGGAATTGGGGTTGTCGTTCAAGGACAGCGAGTAGGGATAGGGGGGGTAGCATTTATTTGCCGCTTGCGCCGATTGGGTCCGGCGTGACACCGGACCCATTCGGCGCAAAGCGGAAATGATGCGACTCCCCTTCCAACCTAAAACAGCCCCTCCTCATCCCGCAACGCGCAAAACTCCCCACACATACTGCACACCCCTTCATCCCTCGGCTGAACCTCCGCCCTACGCGCCCGCGCCAATTCCGGATCCATCGCCAATTCAAACTGACGCCCCCAATCCCGCGCCTTCCGCGCCCTACTCATCGCATCATCCCAATCCCGCGCCCCAGGAATCCCATTCGCAATATCCGCCGCATGCGCCGCTATCCGACACGCCACCACCCCCTGCCTGACATCCTCCAAACCCGGCAAGCGAAGATGCTCCGCCGGCGTCACATAACAAAGGAAATCCGCCCCGCAAGTCGCCGCCAACGTGCCGCCAATCGCACAAACCAAATGATCATAACCCGGCGCCACATCCGTCACCAACGGACCCAAAACATAAAACGGCGCACCGTCGCAAGCCGCCTTCTCCAACTTCATCTGCGCCGGAATCTGATCAAAAGGCACATGACCCGGACCTTCGATAAACACCTCCGCCCCACGCGCCCTGGCCCGGCGAGCCAACTCCCCCAACGTATAAAGCTCGTGAATCTGCGCCCTGTCCCCGGCATCGGCCAAAGCGCCCGGACGCAACGCGTCCCCAAGCGACAACCCGACATTCCGCGACTTGCACATGTCCACCACTTCGTCAAAATGCGTGTACAACGGGTTTTCCCGCCCGTTCGCCACCATCCACCGGGCAAGAAGCGACCCCCCGCGACTGGTTATGCCGCAAAGACGCGGATTCGCCCGCACATAGTCAACCGCCTGCCGGGTTATGCCGCAATGCACGGTAACGAAGTCGACGCCATCCTCGACATGCAGACGCACCGCATCCAGCATGTCCCCCTCCGTCATGCGGCGGAAAGGATCGCCCCGTTGCGCCGTCTTATGCGCCGCTTCGTACATCGGGACGCTCCCCAAAGACACCGGACAAGCGTCGCGTATACGCTTCCGTATCTCGCGGAGATCGCCGCCGGTGGATAGGTCCATCACCGCATCGGCGCCGGCGGAGACCGCCGTCTTGAGCTTGGCAAGTTCCTCCCCGAAGTCGCACCGGTCGGGGCTGGTGCCGAGGTTGGCGTTCACCTTGATCCGACAGCCTTTGCCCACAGCTATCGGTTTGGACAAGTTGTGACCGTCCGCCCAAGGGATGACCACTACGCCGGCCAGCATACGGTCCTTGAGCGTCGCGAGGTCCAGGTTCTCGGCCTTGGCGACAACGGCGAGGCGCGGGTCGTCCTGCCCGGCGCGAATTTTTTCGATGAGGGTCATTATTTATATCCTTAATTATGAACAGCCACTACGAGCACCTGCCAATAACACGCGCCAATTCCCGCGCCGCCCCTTCCACATCCGGCTGGGCCAGTATCGCCGACACCACCGCAAAACCATCCACACCAAAGCCCTCAAACCGCGGAATCGTCTTCAGGTTAATTCCCCCGATAACCACGATGGGAAGGGAAACCGCCGCACGAATGCGCCTAAGCTCATCGAAAGTGGTCAGGTCGGCGTCGGCCTTGGTGTCGGTGGCGAACATCGCCCCAACCCCAAGGTAATCCGCCCCGGCGGCGGCGGCGGCTTCCGCCTCGGCAAGATTCGCCGCCGAGACCCCGACAATTCGCCGCGGGCCGACTATATCCCGGACCGCCCCAGGCGGCAAATCATCCTGCCCCACATGCACCCCGGCCGCGTCGACGGCGACGGCGAGGTCGGCGCGATCGTTGATTATCAAGGGAACGCCGTGGCGGTCGGTGATTTCCTTCACCGTGCGGGCGACTTCGTAAAAAGCGCGGGACGACGCCTCCTTTTCCCGCAACTGCACCAGGGTGCAGCCGCCGCGAATGGCCCGGTCCACCGCGTCCGCCAAAGTCGCCCCGGCCAGCATGCCACGGTCGGTGACCAGATAGAGGGAGTAGTCAAGCTTAACTTTCACGGATTTTTCCCCTCGCCAACAGTGTTTCCCCCCGCATCCCGCTTATCGCGTCCATGACCGCCAGGCGGAAAGTGCCCAGCCCCGCGCCGCCGGCTTTCTCGTGGGCAATATCCCCGGCTATACCCATGCATAACAACGCCGCCGCCGTTCCCAAAAGCGGCCGCCCGGGATCGGCTCCGACAAACGCCCCCACCAGGGAACTGCACATGCAGCCGGTGCCGGAAATTTTGGCGAGATGCGGATGACCGTTGGCGACAAACAGCCGGCGCTGGCCGTCCGTTATGGCGTCTACGGGGCCGGTGACGGCAACCACCGCCCGGGTCTTGTCGGCCAGCAGCCGGGCGCTTTCGCCGGCGTCCGCGCCGACGTCGGGACTGCCGGCGTCCACGCCCTTGGTGTGGGCTTCCAGGCCGCCGGCGGCGCGGATTTCCGAGATGTTTCCCCTTATCACCGCCAGCTTGACTTCGGCCAGAATCCGCGCCGTCGTTTCACTGCGGAGGGACGACGCCCCCGCCCCCACCGGGTCGAACACCACCGGCACGCCCCGAGCGTTGGCGCTTTTCCCCGCCGCCAGCATCGAGGCGACCGTATCCCGGTTCAGGGTGCCGATATTGACGACCACCGCCGAAGAAATGCCGGCAATGCCGGCCGCTTCCTCAATGGCGGTGGCCATAATCGGCGAGGCGCCGATAGCCAGAGTGACGTTGGCGCAATCGTTGACGGTGACATAATTGGTGAGATGGTGCACTAGGGGCGCCCGTTCGCGCAAGCGCTCCAGCAGTTCGGCACATTCGTTCAGGATGGACATGGCGTGACTCCGCAAGCAGGCGGAGGGCGGCGGGACAAGAAGCGCGAAGCCGGCGTTGACGTTCCGTCCGGCAACAAAAAACGCTTTCCATCATTGGGAAAGCGCCGCGGCATCGACTCTCTTAGCTCGCTCCCTACGCTGGTGTTAACCAACAGGTTCAAAGGGTCAGGTTTTAACCTTCTCAACTCCGAAGAGTTCCCCCGCTTATGTTTGGACCGGAGTTTTGCCCAAGTGGCGTTTTGCGGTGCAACCGCCACTCGGCCGAACTTCGGTTTGCTTACGCATATATACGGTTTGCAGGCTTTCGACGCAATAATTTTTTCAGGTTTTCAAAAAACGAATTGACAAGGGCGGAAGAGGAGTTAAAATAATACATAGGACGTCCCATGTCCACAATCGCCCCCAAAACCCAAACATTGCAACCGCCTTGCCGCGGCCCTTAAAACCCCAAGCGTTGCCTCACACTCTATTTGACGGTATATTGCTGGCATAAGTCCGGGCCGCCGCCGCGCCGCCCGCAGGAAGGGTTGTGTCGACCCTCGAATTCTCTGGAGACCCCCATGGAGAAAAGACGGCGCGTACTCGACGCCATCAACCACCGCCCGCCCGATCGCGTTCCCGTCGACTTCGGCTCCTCCACCGTCTGCGGCATGCACGCCTCCGTCAACGCCGCCCTGAGGGAGCATTACGGCCTGGAAAAACGCCTGGTCAAGCTCTTCGAACCCTATCTCGGCCTGGGGGAAATCGAGCCCGACCTGGCCGACGCCATCGGTATCGACACCGCCCTGGTCATGCCGCCCCTCTGTTCCTTCGGAGTACCGGCCAAGGATTGGAAGGAATGGCGCGCCCCCTGGGGTCAGACCGTGCTGGTGCCGGGGAAATTTGAAACAACCACTGACGCGGACGGCAACGTCTACGCCTACCCCATGGGCGACCTCTCCGTCCCCCCCAGCGGAAAAATGCCCAAAAATGGCTTCTTTTTTGACGGCATCGTCAGGCAGGAACCCCTGGACGAAGACCGCCTCGACCCCCGCGACAACCTGCAGGAATACACGGTCCTCGCCGACGCCACCCTCGCCGACTTCATCGCCAACGCCAAGCGCGCCCGCGCCAGCGGACGCGCCACCGTCTTCACCGTGCCCGGCACCGCCTTCGGCGACCTGGGCCGCCTCCCGGGTTACGCCCTCCGCCGCCCCTTGGGCATTCGCGACGCCGAGGACTGGTATGTCACCCAGGCGGCCAACCCCGATCACATCCGGAAAATCTTCGCACTGGAACGGGAAATCGGCCTCGCCAATCTGGAGAAGGTGCGCCAGGCCGCCGGCGACGATCTCCTGGACGTGATTTACCTGTGCGGCACCGACTTCGGCACGCAAATCGCCCCCATCTGTTCCCTGGAATCGTTCCGCGAGATTTACCTCGACAGTTACAAGATTGTCTGCGCCTGGATTCACGCCCACACCAACTGGAAAATCCTGAAGCACAGTTGCGGCGCCATCGAGACCTTCATCCCCTCCTTCATCGAAATGGGGGCGGACATCCTTAATCCGGTGCAATGCTCGGCCGCCGGCATGGACCCGGCGCTCCTCAAGAAAAAATACGGCGACCACATCGTCTTCTGGGGCGGCGGGGTCGACACCCAGAAAACCCTCCCCTTCGGCACACCCGAAGAGGTGCGGCGGGAGGTCCTCGAGCGGCTCCGCATCTTCTCGCCCGGGGGCGGCTTCGTCTACACCTGCATCCATTGCGTCCAGGCGCTTACGCCAATCCGAAATTTCCTCGCCATGATTGACGCCATCAGGGAATTCAACACCGCCGGCAAATAAAGCTTCTCTATTATGATCGGTCGATTCCGACCGCGCTTTGGTTTATTTCTTCATTCAGGAGGAAAACGATGTCTAGGCGCATTTCCGTTTGTCTGTTTCTGTTCGCTTGCGTCATGGCCGCCGGGATCTTCGGGCAAACGGCCCAGGCCGGCACCTACCGCATCATCTACGCCAATTACTTCGGCCCCTCGCACCCCAATTCCCTGGCGATGGAAATCTTCAAGCAGCGGGTGGAGAAGGAATCCAACGGGCAAATCAAGGTGGTCGTGAAGCCGAACAACGAAGCCGGCGGCGAAGAAAAAATCATGGAACTGGTCAAGCGGGGCGCTTTGCAAATCGTCCAGGTCGGCGGCCTCCTGAAAGACGACGAACCGATGATCGGTTCCTGGGAACAACCCTTCATGATCAACAGCTGGGCCCACGCCAAGAAGGTCTTCTTCGACCCGGGCTGGATGAAATTCGCCGGCAAATACACCGAAAAAACCGGCGTCCTCATCAAGGGCCTGGTCGTCAACGGCTTCCGCGAAATCTCCTCGAACTTCCTCATCAACAAAATGGACGATTTCAAACGCATGAAAATCCGCACCCCCCTCGCCGACACCTACGTGAAGCTGTTCGTCGGCCTCGGCACCAACCCCACCCCCATGCCCATGACCGAACTCTACACCGCCCTGGAAACGAAAGTCGTCGACGGCCAGGACAACCCCTACTCCACCGTGAAAAACATGGGTTGGTGGGAAGTCCAGCCCTACATGCTGGAAAGCCGCCACGTCTTCTCCCCCACTTCGGTTCTGGTCAACGGCAAGTTCTACAACAGCCTTCCCGAAGACCTGAAAAAGATTTTCGACGCCGCCATGCAGGAATCCATCGACTACGCCTGGGACCGCGCCGAAGAAGACGAAAACGAATGCATCGAATTCCTCAAGTCCAAGAACATCACCATCACCATCCCCGACGACAACTTCAAGCAAGGCATGCGCGACGCCATGAAACCCGTCTACGAATGGTACGACTCCAGCGTCCCCGGCGCCAAGGAAGTGCGCGAATTCTGCGCCGAGAGAAGGTAACGCCCAACCGGCATCGGGTCATTCCTCCGTCATATACCGCGACAAAATCCGCAAGGCGGCGGGACGGGCTCCCACGGGAGTCCCGTCCCCGTCCGCCAGGAATCCGGAGCCCTCCCCATGAATAAGGCACTCGCCGTTCTCGGCACCTGCAACAAATATTTCTGCGCCCTCCTCCTCGCCTCGATGGTCAGCATCGTTTTCGCCAACACCATGCTCCGCTACCTCTTCAACAGCGGCATCATCATGGGCGAGGAACTGGTGCGCTTCCTCTTCGTCTGGACGACCTTTCTCGCCGTCATCACCGTCTATTATGAACACCGCCACATCGCCGTCACCAACCTCACCGATCATTTGAAACCGCGCACCCTGGCGCTATTCTCCTTCATCGTAAACTTCCTGGCCCTTTTCGCCCTGGGCATCCTTTTTCAGGGCAGCGTCATGTATTACAATGAAACCACCAACATGGGACAAGCCACCGGACTCCCCTACAAAGTCATGGTGATTCCGGTCATCATCGCGGCCGCCTCGTGCTTCCTAATCGTCGTCGGCGACATGGTTAAACAGTGGCGGACCTATCGCCAAGCTCCGAACGACAAATGAGAGGCTGACATCTTTCCTAGGAGTCTGCATGGAATTGTTAATTTTTCTCGGGTCGCTGTTTCCGTTGCTCCTGACCGGCCTCCCGATCGCCATCGTGTTGATTCTCTGCTCCATCATCCTGCTGCACTGGATTGACATGTACGATGCGCTCCTGGTGGCGCATCAAATGATTTCCGGCACCGATAGTTTTGTCATCACCACCGTGCCTTTCTTCATTCTCGCCGGCGAATTGATGAAATACGGAGGCATATCCCGCCAACTTATCGGCTTCGCCGAACTGGTCATCGGACGTCTGCGGGGCGGCATGGGCTATGTCACCATCCTCGCCTGCATGCTCTTCGCCGGCCTGTCCGGCATCGCCATCGCCGACGTTTCGGCTCTCGGCAGCATCCTTATTCCCCTCATGGTCGCCTGCGGCTACCGGAAGAACCGGGCCACCGGCCTGGTCTGTTCCGCTTCCCTTACGGCACCCATCATCCCTCCCAGCCTGCCGATGATCATCCTTGGGGTCACCGTCGAATTGTCCATCGGCCGCCTGTTCGTGATGGGTATAGTCCCCGGCATCCTGCTCGGCCTCTTTCTCATGGGCGCCTGGTTCATCATGGTGCGGCGGGACAACTATTCCGATACCAAGAAAATCCCGCTGGACCAAGCCTGGCCCATCTTCATCAAGGCTTTGCCGTCCCTCCTCCTCCCCATCATCATCATCGTCGGTATTCGCATGGGCTTCTTCACCCCGACCGAAGGCGGCGCCGTCGCTTGCGTTTACGCCTTCTTCGTGGCGGCGATCATCAACCGCGAACTTAAGTTGGCCCAGCTCCCCGACATTTTCTTCGGCGCCGTCAAAAGTTCCGCCGCCGTCCTCTTCATCGTCGGCGGCGCCTGCACCATCGGCTGGCTCATCACCATGGCCGACGTCCCGGCGCAACTCATCGGCCTCATGTCCGGGCTCGTCACCAAACCTGTCCTCCTGATGCTTATTCTGAACGTCATGTTCCTGATGCTGGGGATGGTCATGGACATCACCCCCATCATCCTCATCTTCGCGCCGGTGGTATTTCCTCTTATCCGTGCGGCCGGCATCGACCAATACTACTTCGCCCTGGTCATGATCATCAATCTCTGCATCGGCCTCATCACTCCGCCGGTGGGTACGGTTCTCTTCGTCGGATGTTCGGTGAGCGGCTTGAAAATGAGCGAAGTGGTCAAGGGCATTCTGCCGTTCCTGATCGCCGAGCTTATCTTCCTGGTCCTCTGCATCGCCTTTCCGCAGATTATCACCTACCCGGCTTCCTGGTTTGGCTATCGTTAGGGCCAATGCGCCGGGCCAGATCAAAAAGAAGGGGCGTCGCCAAAACATTGGTTTTGGCGACGCCGCGGGAGTGTCAGCACCATGAAAACAGACAAACAGCCCCGGGTGCAAAAAGTCGCCGACCCGATTATCAAGATTAAACTTGATGAAAATCTGCAACC
>JAVBTZ010000224.1:0-10173 GCA_031555915.1 Planctomycetota bacterium | reverse complement strand
ATAATTCAATTTTGGTGAATTCGCTGCCTTCAAGGCGGCCCGGACGCAAAATTCGCTTCGCTCTTTTGCTCAAAAAGGTAGGGCCGCGTAACTAGTTTCTGATGGGTTTTTACCGAATGATGAAATCGCATTTCATTTTACGCGGCCCATTAACCGCGTTTCAAAAACCGCTTAACCGCTAACCGCGCACCGCAACTACCTTATTGACTTTTTGATCAACCGCATCCACGGGGGGCTGGTTGCGCCCCCCCGGCCCCCGCAACCAGCGTGACGCTGGACCCAATGGGCGCAAAGCGGATATGACACGCTCCCCCCTTCCAACAAAAACAAACGCGACCAGCTCAGGAGATAATAAATGGCCAAAACAAACATCACCGAAGAAGTCGCCGAACAAGCAATCCTCGGAGGAGCCGTACTCGGCGGCGGCGGCGGCGGCAGTATGGAAAAAGGCCGCAAAAACATCGCCGTCGCCCTCCGCTCAGGCCCACTGCAACTAATAGACGTCGATGACATACCCCCCGACACCATCCTGGTAACCGGCTCGGCCGTCGGCGCCCCGGCAGCAACATCGGCCGAAGCAAAACCGGAAAGCTATGTCCGGGTCGTCGAAATGCTGATCGAAAACGGCTGCGCCAAACCAGGCGGTTTTATCCCCAACGAATGCGGCGGTTCCTCCATCACCAACGGCTGGGTGCCGGCAGCCCTGATGGGGCTGCCGCTCGTAGACGCCCTCTGCAACGGCCGGGCCCACCCCACCGGCGCCATGGGATCCATGGGCCTGCATAAAGACCCGGATTATATATCCCGCCAGGCGGCAGCCGGCGGCAATCCCGCCCTGGGCCTGTACCTGGAAATTTACGTGGCCGGAAAATTGGACACCGTGGCGCCGCTGATTCGGGCGGCGGCGGATCGGGCGGGCGGCCTGGTAGCAGTCGCGCGCAACCCGGTCAAAGCCGGCTTCGCCAAACAGTACGGCGCCCCCAAATCCCTCAAAATGGCAATCGAACTCGGCCGCCGCATGCATGAAGCCAAGAAACACGGCGCCGCGGCGGTGGCGGAGGCGGCAGTGGCGTTCCTCGGGGGCAGCATCGTCACCTGCGCAGAAGTGACCCGGCTGGAACTGACGACCCGGGGCGGCTTCGACAGCGGCGTGATTGACCTTGGCGATTACGCAACCACCTTCTGGAACGAATACATGACCCTGGAAAAAGGGGGCAAGCGCCTAGGCACCTTCCCCGACCTCATCATGACCCTGGACGCCGCGACCGGTCAGCCGCTGACGACGGCGGAGATACGCAAAGGCCAGCGGGTCTTTCTCCTCTGCGTGCCGGCGGGCAAATTGATTCTAGGGGAAGGCATGCGTTCGGCGGATTTACTTCAGACGATTGAGCCGGTGGTGAACAAGGAAATCTTAAAATACGCGAGTTTATAGAAAAGAAAAGCCATAGAAAGGGAACCACATGTCCATGAAATACGCGGTGGAAGCCTACGAACTCCTGGACAGCCCGGTGGTGACCGGCCAGTCCGTGAAGGAGGCGATTGTCGCCGCCGGCGTCGCGGCCGAAGCGATCGGCGTCAAGACGGTCCAGGGCCCCAAGGGCCACACCGATTTCGTCAAGGTTTGGTTCAAGGGCAAAAAGGGCAGGCGTTCCGGCGGCGCGGCGCCGACCATCGGGATCGTCGGCCGGCTGGGGGGGATTGGCGCCCGGCCGGAAAGGATCGGCCTGGTGTCGGACGCCGACGGCGCGGTGGCGGCGGTGGGGATTGCCATGAAGCTGGGGCGGATGGCCGCCTTGGGGGACGTGCTGGACGGCGACGTTTTCGTCTCCACCCATATCTGCCCCAACGCCCCCACCCGGCCGCACGACCCGGTCCCGTTCATGGACTCCCCCATCAGCATGGCCATCGCCAACGCCGAGGAAATGACGGAGGATTTGGACGCGGTCCTGTCCATCGACACCACCCGCGGCAACCGCATCATCAACCACCGCGGCTTCGCCATTTCCCCCACCGTCAAGGAAGGCTATATCCTGCGCACCAGCGAGGACCTCCTCACCCTCATGAGTTACGTAACGGGCGAGCTTCCCTACGTCTTCGCCCTCGCCACCCAGGACATCACCCCCTACGGCAACGATCTGCACCACCTGAACAGCATTCTCCAGCCCTGCACCGCCACCAAGGCGCCGGTGGTGGGGGTGGCCCTGACCGCCGCGACGGCGGTCCCCGGCTGCGGCACGGGGTCGTCGCAAATTTTCGATATCGAAGCGGCGATGCGCTTCTGCATCGAAGTGGCGAAGGCCTTCGGCGAAGGCAAGGCGGAATTCTACAACAAGGCGGAGTTCGCGAAGATTGTCGAATTGTATGGTCCGATGAATCACCTGCAAACGCTGGGGAAATAGTCAGGCGACGCCATAGGGAGGGAATTCACATGAAAAAACGCATCGGCACGGTAACCATCGGCCAAGCGCCCCGCGTGGACGTGGTGCCGGAAATTCTGGAAATCATGGGCCCGGGGATTGAAGTGGTGGAAGCAGGCGCTTTGGACGGCTTGTCGAAAGAGGAAGTTGCCGCGATGGCCCCGAAAAAGGGCGACTATGTCCTGGTGACCCGCCTCGCCGACGGGACGTCGGTGCAGGTGTCGGAGCATTACATCACGCCCAGAATCATCGAGAAAATCCAGACCCATTTCGCCAACGGCATACCGCTGGTGTTTCTCCTTTGCACCGGCGAATTTCCCGGGTTTGAAGAGGGGGGCATTTTGGTGCGGCCGGAAAAGGTGTTGTACAACACCGTGGCGGCGGTGGCGGCGGGGAAGCGGATTGGGGTTTTGACCCCGTCGGCGGATCAGTTGCCGCAAAGCACGGCGCGTTGGAAAAAGTTGAGCGATCAAGTCAAGTCGGTTCCGGCGTCGCCTTATGTCAACGGTCCCGAAGCGGTCAAGGCGGCGGCGGCCGAATTGAAGGATTGGGGGGCGGACATCACGCTTCTGGACTGCATAGGCTACAACCGGGACATGCAGAAGTCGGTACGCGAAATCACCGGCAAACCGGCAATTCTCGGCCGGGGCATAGCCGCCCGGGTGGTGGCGGAGTTATTGGGTTGAGGGAAAGTGGAAAAAGAAAAATAACGAAATGATACAGAAGTGGGCGGCGGATTCCGCATCCGCCGCCCTTGCTCATTAATGCTCTCCGCTGTTTGTAAACCCTGTCAAAGCAAAAATATATCTTATGTAGCGAAAATAGCGCGGAATTCAGACGCGATAAACCGATGCAACAAACGTTTAAAATAACTACGGAATTTGATTGACATTGCCGATAATCTCGATATAACGTTGTTTATCGTTATATAGCTATATTCTTATATACTTACCTGCTTAATTTATTGAACCATCACGCAAAGGAGTGGTTATGAGTCTCCGTGCAAAGCTGTATGCCGGGTTTTTCATCATGGTGGGTTTGGCTTTTGTCATCGCCGCGGTGGGGTTGTATGCGTTTGTGAGTACGGATCGCGGCCTGACGGCTACGGCTTTTGAAGTGGAAAAAGCGGCCAACGAAACGGCGCCCAATAACGAACAATTTTTCAACCTCGCCACCAACGCCCTGGCGGCGGGTTCGCACTATTACGGCTATGCTTATAATCACGACGAGAATGATTTCGCCAAGGGTAATGGCTACCTGGCCAAGATTCGCGAGACCGAAGCCAACATTGTCAATCTTCTGGATCGTCGCCCGCCGGGGAGCCTCAAGGAAACGCGCGAAGCTTTGCCCCGCATCAAACAGGATGTCGAAGCCTTCGGCGAGGTTGCCAACCAGCTTAGAAACGCCACCGCCACCTTCATGGGCACCCGGCAGGAAATGCCCACCGTCTCGGGTCAGGCCCAGAGCATGCTGGACAAGCTGACCGCCGACACCGCCAACCTGCTGGAGGACATGGTCGGCAAACTGAGCCAGGAAAATGTCGTCGAAAACAAACCCGGTCTGATGCGCCGCGCCCGGGCCATGTCTTTCCTTTACAAGTTGGCGAACGACTTCAACCACGTGCGCAGCAGTTATTGGCGGGCTCAGGCCTACTCCGGCAGCCAGTCGAAGCAAATCTTCGACGAAGCGGTGGCGGAAATGGAGAAAACCTTCAGCGTGCTCAAGGACTTTGTCAATCCGACCAACATCACCATACCCGCCGTCATGGAGCAATACCAGACGGTGCTAAACAACTTCGAAAAGTATTTAACCGGCATGAAACAGTCCCGCGATTTGTACACCAGTCTCGACAAATTGAGCGACGACACCCTGGGGATGCTCGGTAAAATCACCACCGGTTCCTCCACCCTCTCCACCGCCTCCACCAAGGAACTGACCAACAGCATGACGAACATCCGTAACGACAACGTCGAGATTGCCGGGATGGTCGACAGTTCCAAACTCATCCTCGCCATCGTCGCCGGCATCGCCCTGGTTTTGGGGATTATCCTGGCCGTCGTCATCACCCGCAGCGTCACCCGCCCCATCAACCGCGCCATCGACGTCCTCTCCAACGGCGCCGAACAAATTTCCTACGCCTCCGAACAGATTTCCGGCGCCTCCCGCGCCCTCGCCGACGGGGCCAATTCCCAAGCCTCTTCCCTCGAGGAAACCTCCTCCGCCCTGGAGGAAATGGCCTCCATGACCAGGCAAAACGCCGACAACGCCCAGAAAACCAACCAGAGCACCCAGCAAACCACCAAGCTGGTCGAAAAAGGCGGCCAGGCCATGAACGAGATGGCCAAGGCCATGGGGGAAATCAGCGAACGTTCCGAAAAAGTCAGCCGCATCATCAAGACGATTGAAGACATCGCCTTCCAGACCAATCTCCTGGCCCTGAACGCGGCGGTGGAGGCGGCGCGGGCGGGCGAGGCCGGCAAGGGCTTCGCGGTGGTGGCGGACGAGGTGAGGAACCTGTCGCAGCGCTCGGCCCAGGCGGCCCGCGACACGGCCGAACTCATCAACGGCACGGTGGAGAGCGTCAGAAACGGCTCGGAAATCGCCGGCGGCCTGACCAAGAATTTCGAGGACATCCAAGGCGGAACGAAGGAAATCGGCCAATTGATCAGCGAAATCGCCAGCGCCACCAATGAACAGGCGCAGGGGGTGGATCAAGTCAACACCGCCGTGGCCCAGATGGACAAGGTGACCCAGGAAAACACGGCGCACGCGGAGGAGACGGCGTCATCGTCGGGTGAACTGATAGCCCAGGCGGATTCCCTGAACACGGTGGTGGACGATCTGGTCCGGCTGGTGACCGGAGGCAATCGCCCGCCCCGCGAAAGCAATCCGCATCCGCGCCGGGGCGTCTCCGACAGCGTGCGGACCTGGACCAAGCCCTCGGCCGCCGCTCCAGCCCGGCCGGCGCCGCGCCTGACCAAGGCTCTCCCTGCCCCCAAGTCCAAGGTCATGAGCCCCGACATGGTGGTTCCGCTCGAAGGCGACAGCGGGTTTTGAATGCGGGCGTTACCCAAACGAATAATGGTTTGCGTCAATAAAGGCCGTCACGTTCAGTGGCGGCTTTTGTGTTGGACTGGCAAACAATTCCGTTGCGTTTATAATCGGCGGGTGAGGGAGGTCGCAAGGGTCATCTGGTCGTACCCACTTGAGAAAGGGAGGTGTCGAATGGTTGAAGCCAAACGCCAAAGCGGCGGGAGCAAACTCGAATATCTGATGGTGGGAGGGGGGCCCGGCGCCTTTATCGGCGCGGTGCACAAAGCCGCCTGCGATTTGCTGGGGGCCGCCCGCTTGGTCGGCGGCTGTTTTTCCCAGTCGTTCGAAAAGAGCCAGGCCCAGGGACAACTGTGGGGCCTGGACCCCGGCCGGGTTTACAAAACTTATGCGGAAATGCTGAAAACCGAAGCGGCCCGGCCGGATCGGCCCGACTTTGTCGTCATCGTCACCCCGAACAGCACCCACCATCCCGTGGCGAAATTGGCTCTCGAAAACGGCTTCCACGTCGCCTGCGACAAACCGCTCTGCCTTACTCCCGCCGAAGCGGAGGAATTGGTCCGGCTCGCCAGGGACAAGAAGCTGGAGTTCCTTGTCACCTACACTTATCTCGGCTACCCCCTGGTCCGGCAGGCGCGGGAAATGGTGAGGCAGGGTTACCTCGGGGACATCCGGCTGGTGGCGGCCGAGTACCTTCAGGACTGGCTCTCGGACGCGGACGCGGGCGGCAAGCAGGCGGATTGGCGGACCGATCCCGCCCGCAGCGGCGCCGCCGGCTGTCTCGGGGACATCGGCACCCATGCCGAAAGCCTGGCCCATTACATCACCGGCCAGGCGATAACCAGCCTGTCCGGCCGGCTCACCGCCTTCGTGCCTGGCCGGAAACTTGACGACAACGCCCATGTCCTCTTCAAGACGAAACAGGGGGCGGAAGGGAGCATTTGGGCCAGCCAGGTGGCGGTGGGCCGGGAAAACGGCCTGTCCATCCGCATTTTCGGCACCAGGGCCGCCCTCGAATGGCAGCAGGAAAACCCCAACCGCCTGCGGTTTTTCCCCAAGGGCGGGGCGGAGCAAATTCTCACCCGGGGGCAGGGCTATCTGCATCCCCACGCCGCGCATTACACCCATCTCCCCAGCGGCCATCCCGAAGGGCTTTACGAAGCTTTCCGCAACCTCTACGACGGTTTCACCGCCTCCATCCTGTCGCGGCGCGAAGGGTGGGAGCCGGACGGCTTCGCCTGGTACCCTTCGGTGCTGGACGGCGCCCGGGGAGTGAAATTCATCCACGCCGTCCTGGAGTCGTCGAACAAGGGCGGGGAGTGGGTTGGGACCTCGGCTTTTTGAGAAAACCGAGCCAACCGCCGCTCGATTTCCTCAGAAGTCCACAAAGTTGACTCTAAGGAGTTTTTAAAATGGCAAAGCGTCCGGTAACCCTCTTCACCGGCCAATGGGCCGATCTTCCTTTCGAAAGCATCTGTCAGAAAGCCGCCGGCTTTGGTTACGACGGCTTGGAGCTGGCGACTTGGGGCGACCACTGCGAAGTAGGCAAAGCCGCCGCCGATCCCGCCTACGCCAAGGGCCGGCGGGATATTTTGGCCCGGTATAAACTCGGCTGCTGGGCAATTAGCGCCCACCTCTCGGGCCAATGCGTGACTTCGCTGTACGACCCCCGCTACGACGGTTTTCTGCCCGGGTCCATGAAGGGAAACAGCGCCGACATGCAGAAATGGGCGGCGGAGGAAGTCAAGCAAACCGCCCGCGCCGCCAAGAACCTGGGGGTGAAAATCGTCACCGGTTTTGTCGGCAGCCCCATTTGGAACTACTGGTACTCGTTCCCCCAGACTTCGCAACAACAGGTCGACGCCGCCTTCAAGGAAGTGGTAGACAAGTGGACCCCCATTCTCGATGTTTTCGATGCCTGCGGGGTCAAATTCGCCCTGGAGGTGCACCCGACGGAAATCGCCTTCGACTTTTATTCCACGGAAAAACTGCTGAAAGCGTTCGACTACCGCGAAACGTTCGGCCTCAATTTCGACCCCTCGCACCTGGTCTGGCAGGGGATGAACCCGGCCCTGTTTGTCCGCGAATTCGCCGGCCGCATCTACCACGTCCATGTGAAGGACGCGCAAGTGAACCTGGACGGCCGGGCCGGAATTCTGGGGAGCCACATCGAATTCGGCGACATGCGCCGCGGCTGGAATTTTGTTTCCCCCGGGCACGGTTCGGTCCAATTCGACCCCATTGTCCGCGAACTGAACGCGGCGAAATACGCGGGGCCGCTGTCGGTGGAATGGGAGGACAGCGGCATGGACCGGGAGTTCGGCGCCAGGGAAGCCTGCGAATTTGTCCGCAAATTCGATTATCCGCCGTCGGCGGTGGCGTTCGACGAGGCCTTGAGGAAGGATTGAGCTTCGCGGCGGCTTTATCGATAAATGGGAAAAAGGCGTTCCAACTGCCGGCGGCAAAAACGGCAAAGGGGAATTTTTTGGGAAACGGATTGACAAGGTGGTAGTTTGTGGTACGTTTATCGATAAACTGAAGTTTGGCCAAGCGCCACACGGACCAAGGAGCCCACCCCATGAATCTCGCCGGAAAACGCGCCCTCGTCACCGGAGCGGCGCAGGGAATTGGCCTCGCCATCGCCCAGGAATTGGCGAAGCGCGGCGCCGCCGTCGCCCTCGCCGACCTGAACGGCCAAAAAGCCCAGGACGCCGCCAAAACCCTGGGGAGCGCCGCCTGGGGCTTGGCCGCCGATGTTTCCTCCCGCGCCGGTTGCCAGGGCATGGTTCAGGCCGTCGCCGCCCGGCTTGGGGGAATCGACATTTTGGTGAACAACGCCGGAATTCTCCACAGCGCCAGTATCGAGGACACCACGGAAGAGGAGTGGGATCGGGTCATGGCGGTGGACCTCAAGGGGGTGTTTTTCTCGGTTCAGGCGGCGTTGCCGTTTTTAAAGAAAAGCCCCGCCCCGCGGGTCGTCAACATTTCCTCCCTGGCCGGGCGGATGGGCGGGTATAAGACCGGCCTCGCCTATTCCGCCGCCAAGGGCGGGGTATTGGCCCTCAGCATGGGGTTGGCGCGCCAGCTCTCGCCCTTTGGCATAACCGTCAATACGGTCAGCCCCGGCACCACCGAAAGCGACATCATCCGCGCCTGGACTCCCGAGACCATCGAGTCCCTTCGCAAGACCATTCCCCTTGGCCGGCTGGGGAAGCCGACGGACGTGGCGGCGGCGGTGGCGTTTTTCGCCAGCGACGAAGCCGGTTTTGTCACCGGGGCCTGCCTGGACGTCAACGGCGGCATGTTCATGGGGTAGGGCGATCCTGATCCTGCTGCGCGGCGAGTATATAAAGTGGAGGTACACCATTTATATCCATAGAAAGGTGTTTGTCATGACGAGTTATCTTTCCTGGCTGGCCCATTTCACCCCGTCCTGCTGGAACAACGATTCCGCCCTCCTGGCCCAAATCGAGGCGGCGGTCAACGAAGGCGCCATCGGCGTCACCACCAACCCCCCGCTTTCCTACGAAGCCCTGACCACCGACGTCCCGGCCTACGCGGACAGACTCAAGGCTCTGGACAAAAGCCTTTCCGGCGACGAATACGCTTTCCGGGCGATGAGCCTGGTGGTGGAACGTTGGTCCAAATATTTTATGCCGCTGCACGACAAGTTGGGAACCTACTTCGGCTGCGTCCGGGCGCAGGTGGCGCCGAACCAGAGCCGCGACGCCGAAGCCATGCTGGCGGCGGGGAAGCGCTTGTCCGCCATCGGGCGTAACGTCATGGTGAAGATCCCCGGCACCAAGGCCGGGATGTGGGTCCTGGAGGAACTGGCGGCCTTGGGGATTCCCACCAATCCCACCGTGGTGACGACGGTGGCGCAGGCGTTGGCGGCGGCGGAGGCGTATGAGCGGGGCCGGGCGCGGGCGGAGAAGGCGGGGATTAAGCCGGCCTGGTCGACTTGCGCGATTGTCATGGGGCGGGCGCAGGATTATTTCGCCGTAGTGAATCAGGAGCGGAATTTGCAATTGGCGACCGAGGACCTCGAATGGGCGGCCTTGGCGATAGTCAAGCGCTCGAACGAGATTTACCAGCAGAAGCAATACCGTTGCCCCATTATGCCGGCGGCCTTCCGCGCGCCCATGCAGCTCGAACAATTGTCCGGCGGGGTCTTCCACTCCACCATTCATCCGAAGATTCAGGCGGCGGTCGCCGCGGCGGATGCGGCGGGGACGATGCGGCGGGAGCTGCTGGTCGACCGGCCGGTCGACCAGGCGGCGGTGGAGCGGGTGTTGGCGGCGATGCCCGAGTTCCGCCAGTCGTTGGAACCGGACGGACTGAAGGCGGATCAATTCGACGATTTCGGTTCGGTCAAGATGACCCTGCACGGTTTTGACGTGAGCGGCTGGCAGAAATTGGTCGGCTTGAAGAATTCCTGAGCCGTACCGCCCGTTGACGCCACCTTATTTCCCCGAACCGGGACGCGGACGCAGTTCGCGTCCCGGTTTTTTTTTCAGGATGGGACCGGGTCTGACAAGCCGGTGTAAAAAAATAAAAAAAAAGGGTAATCCTACAACGCTACTTTTACGGGAACCACTTCCGTAAAAGTAGCATGAGTATAGGGTTAGACAATAATTCCGGCGCTGGCGGTAAAGAACGAAGGTCACCGCAACTGGTTATTCATGCTAGATTTGCGGGGCGGTTC
>JAVBTZ010000147.1:0-27320 GCA_031555915.1 Planctomycetota bacterium | reverse complement strand
GCGGTTAATAAAATCCAGCCTGCGGCTGGTTGCGGGGGTTCTAGGGGGGCGCAACCAGCCCCCCTGTTGATATGCGGTTATGTTTTAACGCAGTTAAAACGACCTCGCTTAGGAGCCAGCGAAGCGGCGCTCCGACAGGTCAAAAAAGGAAGGGCGTCTAATAAAAATAAACCCCTCGCCAAGTAGGGTTGGGCTTTTGCCTACTTTGTTGGAGGTTTTTTCCGTAGGTGATTTCCTTCCTTTTTTGATTTGTCGGAGCTCCGCTTCGCTGGCTCCTAAGCGAGGTCGTTTTAACTGCGTTAAAACATAACCGCATTTCTACAGGGGGGCTGGTTTCGACCCCCTAGAACACCCGCAACCAGCCCGAGGCTGGATTTTATTAACCGACTTTTTTACCGCTTTTTTTTACCGCTTTTTTCTACCGCTTTTCTACCACTTTTCTACCGCCTTTATTTTAATATCGGCCTCTCAGAATCGCCCTACTCGCCAGCGCGAAACATACGAATACTAACCCCAGAAGTCCGCTTGAAAACCCGGCTAAAATACTGCGGGTCCTTATAACCAACCCTCTTGGCAATTTCAGCCGCTGAAAGGGCAGTAGTTTTCAACAAACGCGTGGCGTTGTCCATACGAACCCGGGCCAGATAATCGCTGAACGTTTCCCCCGTCTCCCGACTGAAAATGGCGCTGAAATGAGTGGGGCTCACATGCACCCGCATCGCCACCATCTGCAGGGACAAATCGGGATTGGCGTAATTGCTTTCAATGTAATCCCGCGCATTGTACAGAAGTTCGTGATAACGGCCGGCCAAGTGCTTCTTCCGGTATTCAACCACCCGCTCGCAAATTTCCGCCACCCTCTCCTCCAGCTGCTCCGGTCCGGTAATGCCAAACGCCCCCTCGTGAAGCCGCTTCAATTCCGGTAATACCGTTTCCGGCTCAACCTGCAGATTCTTCAGGAACCGCCCCGCATTCATCAAAATGTCCAGGTAAGCGTACTGGAGACCCATCCCGCCCCCCACTTCGGCCGCCGCCCGCCTTATGCCCGCCGCATAATCCGCCACGCCGGAAAGTTCCCCCTTCTGGAAAAACTCCCCGCTCCTGCCCAGGCATTCCGCCAGGCGGAGCCCCGGCGCCCCCTCCCCCTCGTGCATTTCCGAAAAAAAGACCGGTTCCGCCGCCTTGGTAAAAAGGGCAAAATTGCAGGCGGTCTCGCTCTCGCGTAAAGATCGGCTCAACTCATGCAGCCGTTCCGTGGCCGCGCCGATGCCGGAAAATACCGGCGCCTGTAAATGATCCCGGCAGTGGGCGGCGAATTCGCCCAGCGCCTTGCCGGCCAAAGCCTGAAGCGTCCTGTCGTCCCCCTCCTGGAAAATGACCGCGCCCTCGCCTTTCCCCTGTTCCATCACGACCGCCCGAAGCGGCTGGCAAATTGCCCGTATTTCCTCCAGCATCGCCACTTCGACACTCAAACCCACCCTCCGCCCCCCGCTCCTGAACGAAGCCACCAGGTACGAATTCTCCCGAAACGGCAAGCCCAGTTCCGTCACCCGGGAAAAAATCTCCGACGGCGGCACCGCCCCCGAAAGGAGCTGCCGCAGGAAGTCGTGCTGCTTCTCCTGGTGGGCGCGGCGTTGCGACGCAGTGGCGCCGCCGCCGGCGAAATTGTCCCGGAAATCCGCCGCCACCCGGTTAACCGCCTGGATAAGTTCGACCGGAGCCACCGGCTTCAGGAGATACTCCACCACGCCCAGGCGTATCGCCTTCTGGGCGTAGGCGAAATCGCCGTGGCCGCTCAGGATGATGACTTTCGTGGCCGGCAGTTCGGTCCGCAGCAGTTCGGCCAGTTCCAGACCGTCCATGAACGGCATCCTGATGTCGGTGATGACGATGTCGGGACGGCATTTACGGATGGCCTTCAGGGCCAGTTCGCCGTCGGGGGCCTCACCCTGGTATTCGTAGCCCGCCCCGGCCCAGTCGATGGTGTCGCGGATGCTCTCCCGAATGTTCACCTCGTCCTCGACCAGAAAAAGCTTATACATGCGGTCCCTCCAGCGCGGGAAATACCATGGTCACCGTGGTCCCCGCGTCGGCCACGCTTTCGATGGACAGGCCAAATTCGCAACCGTAGGAAAGCCGGATGCGCTCGTGCACGTTTCTTAGGGCGTAGCCGTCCTCCTGCTCCTCGTCCCCCTTTTTCTCCAGGTCGGCCAGCACCTGGCCGAGCCGCTGTTCCGTCATCCCCTTGCCGTCGTCACGCACCCGGAAGACCACCGTCCCGGCCCCCGGGTCCAGGCCCCCCTCAAGACGAATCGTCCCGCCGCCGCGCTTGTTTTTAAGGCCGTGATAGATGGCGTTTTCGATTAGGGGCTGGAGGGTGAGTTTGATCATCCGCTTCCGGCCGATGCCGGGATCGACGGCGAGGTGATAGGAGATGATGTCGGGGTAGCGCATCCGCTGGATAATCAGGTAATTCCTGGCGTGCTCGACTTCCTCGGCCACGCTGACGACGTCGCGGCCCTCGCTCAGGGTCAGGCGGAAGAACCGGGACAGGGCGACGACCATTTCCGTCAGTTCGTCGCGGCGCGACGCCTGGGCCATCCACAAAATCGAATCCAGGGTGTTGTAGAGGAAATGCGGATTGATCTGGGCCTGGAGGGCGCGGAATTCGGCCTTTTTCAGCTTCTTCTGTTCCTGCTGGCGTTGCTGCATGAGTTGGTCGATACGCCCCACCATGCTGTTGAAGCTGTCGCCCAGTTCGGAAATTTCGTCGTGGTTTTCCGCGTGGAAGCGGACGGCCAGATCGCCGTTGGCGGCGGTGTTCATCTTGGCCTGGAGGGTTTTCAGGGGTTTGGTGAGGCGGAAGCTGAGGAGCCAGTAAAGAAGCATGGTGCAGACGCTGCAGGCTATGACGCTGGCGAGGGTGATGTCGCGGATTTGGTGGGCGTTACGCATGATGACCTGCAGGGGCGTGTAGCCGATGACCCTGAGGCCGGTCGGCCGCGAAATCTTGTGCACGAAAAACATTTCGACGCCGTCGGAACGTTGGACAAAATGCCCGGCCTCCTGCCGGTTCATCCGCCGGGCGATGTCCTCCCAGTGACCGGGCTCGATGCCGCTGGCGTCGCCGAAAAGTTTGCGCCCTTCGCGGTCGTAGATGGAAAAAACCACCTCGCCGGCCCGGCCTTGTTCGCGGCAGGTCTTTTCGATAATCCCGGCGTCGACCTCCGCCAACGCTACCCCCAGGACGCTCTTGCGAATGGAATCGCGGACATAGCGGCCAAGGCCGAGGGACAGGCGGTAGTCGCGGATGGCGCGTTTTTGCCAGGCGGGCTTGTTCCAGTAGCCGGAAAGGTCGCTGCGGTTGAACTGGAGAACGGTGGAGGTCTCGCCGCCGTATTCGAGGCGCTTCAGGGAGGGGATGACTTCGAAGCGGTTCTGCAGGGTGAAGACGCCTTCGCGTTCACTGATGCCGACGCCGTTAATGCCGACGAAGTAAAGGTCGAGGACCGCCTCCGACTTGAAACGGCGGCCCCGGTAGAGGTTCATGATGGCGAGAATCGACTTGGCGTTATCGTAGGGGTCGCCCCGATGGGCGAGGTAATTTTCGGTGACGGTGTAGGAATCGATTTCGAGAAACTGCTCCGCTTCGGCGAAAATCTTTTCCACTTCGTCGACCAGGTTGTTGATGGTCTGGGTGGCGGCGAAGAGGCTGCTTTCCCAGGCGGCCGCGTGGTAATACCGATACGAGATGACGCCCACCGTGAGGAGAGGCAGCACCATAAGGACAAAGAAGACGACCAGCAGCCGGGTTTTGAAGCTGAGAAAACGTTTAGTCATCCTGGCGATTATACACCCGGACAAGATCAATTACAAATTCAGAGCTTCTCCTGCCGCCGCGAACGCCATTCGTTGGCAAAGACCGCAATTACGATGAACACCCCGGTGATTATCTTCTGCATGAACGGGTAAACCTCCATCAGGTTGAACAAGTTCTGAATCATGCAGATAAAGACCGCCCCGCCAATGGCGCCGAAAATACGCCCCTCCCCGCCGACCAGACTGGCGCCGCCGATCACCGCCGCGGCTATGACGTCCATCTCCAGGTCCAGGCCGATCCCCGGGTAGGAGGAACGAATGCGGGAGCAGAGGATTATCCCGGCGATTGCGGCCAGGGCGCCGTTAATGCTGTAAAGGGCGAGTTTGGTCCGCGAAATTTCCACGCCGGCCATCCGCGCGGCGTTTTCGTTTCCCCCCAGCGCCAAAACCCGAAGACCGAAACGGCGCTGGTTAAGTAGCAAATAAAACAGCACCCCCAGGACCAGCATGATCAGGACCGGAACCGGAATCCGTCCGACCATGCCGTTCCCCAGATACTCGAACCACCCGGGGAAATCGCCGATGCTGTCCGGGGTCAGGGCAAAGGCGAAGCCGGCGCCGGCGCTCATCAAGCCGAAAGTTGCGATGAAGGGAGGCATGTGGCAGTAACCGACCAGCAGGCCGTTGGCGACGCCGGTGGCGACACCCGCCCCCAACGCCGCCGCCAATGCCAGGCTGAAGTTGCCGCTCGCCCGCCAGACCGTCCCCAATACGGCGCTGGAGAGCGACACCACGCTCCCGACCGACAGGTCGATGCCGCCGGAGATAATCACCAGGGTCATCCCCATCGACATAATGGCGAAAATGGCGGCTTGGCGGAAAATGTTGCGAAAATTCGGATAACTGAGGAAATATTCGCTCATATAGGAAAACGCCACCGCGAACGCCAGGATCCAAAACCAAATCCCCAGGGCGTCGTAAATCCGAAACAACGCCCCGGAAACACGGCGGCGGCGGGCGGCTTCCCCAAGCGGGCCGGTGGTCACGTCAGTCTCCAATGCTCTGCTTTTTTTGCCATTGATCCAGCAGGACCGCCAGGACGATCAGTCCCCCGAGAATAGGTTTCATGAAGGCGACCGGGATGTCCAGCATGTTGATGGCGTTCTGCACTTCGGCCATGAAAACCGCCCCCAACAGCGCCCCGGGAATGCCGCCGCTCCCGCCCAGCATCGACGTCCCGCCAATCACCGCCGCCCCGATGGCCGACAGTTCGTAACCCGTCCCTGCATCAGGATGGACCTGATTCCCCCGGGCCGACAGGATAACCCCGGCGATGGCCGCGAACAAACCGCACAGCACATACACGCTCACCAGCATGCCCCGCACCCGCATGCCGCAAAAACGCGCCGTCTCGCGGTTCCCCCCCACGGTGAACAGGGTTATCCCGTAGGTCGAGCGGGTGAGGACCAGGTGCATGACGCCCCCAAGCAGCAGCAAAATCAGGACCGGCACCGGCATCGGCCCCAGATACCCCTGGCCCAGAAAAACCAGGGACGTCGGCAGGCCGTAGGTGGGGATGCCGGCGCTGACGTATTGGGCAATACCCCGGGCGGCGGTCATCACGCTCAGGGTGGCGATGAACGGGGGCAGTTTGGCCCAGGTGATCAGGAGGCCGTTCACCAGCCCGCAGAACATGCCCGCCCCAAGGCAAAAGGCGAGCGCCCTGGTTATTATCCAGGGGTCGTTCGGGAGGACCAGCATGGCGGCGGTGTCGCGATAAAGCTCCGGCGGGATGATGGTCATGGCCATCACCACCGACGACAGCCCGAGTATGCTGCCGGCCGAAAGATCGATGCCGCCGCCGCCGGAAATGATGACCAGGGTCATGCCAATGGCCATTATGCCCACCACCGCCGACTGGGAGAGGATGTTGACCAGATTGTCCACGGACAGGAAATTGCGGCTTAATACCGCACACCCCGCCCCCACCACGACAATCCAGGCGATGATCCCCGCTTCCTTGAACAAGACCAGGCGGCGTAAAACGGCGGACATAACGGCTCCTCCTAGACCTATGCCGGGGGATTATATACCGGTATACATTAAAACGCGTCGGCCATGGACGCGTCGGCGTTTTCGGGGGTGATGAGCTTGGTGCCGGAGTCGATGAAGCGGGGGAGCGCGGCCGGGTCGACGGTTTTATTGTAGACGCCGACGCCGGTTTCGGCCGCCATGCGGCCAATTTTCACCGGGAATTGGGCGACGTCGGCGATGATTTTGCCGTCCTTGATCAGTTCGATGCCGAACTTCGAGCCGTCGAAGCTGAGGACCTTGATTTTCCCCTCCTTCCCCGCCAGCTTGATTGCCTCAAGGATGCCGCCGGTCATGCCGTCGGAACAGGAGAAAATCAGGTCGACGTCGGGATGGGCCTGCAGGATGTTTTCCGTGGCGGCCATCGCTTTTTCGTTGGTCCAGAAACCGGACTGCGAGGCGACGATTTCAATGGCCGAACCTTTGACGATCTCCTCCTTGAAGCCGTTTTTCCGGGCGTCACCGACCGCGTTCCCCGGCGCCCCTTCGATGACCACCACCTTCCCCTTGCCGCCCAGGGCGTCCTTGGCGTACTTGGCGCCCAGGGCCGCGGCGGCGTGGTTATCGGTGGAGATGAAGGTGACGTAGTCGTTACCCTCGGCGTTCGAGTCCATGCAGACGATGATGATCCCCTCGTCCTTCGCCTGCCGGAAAACCGGCACGACCGCCTTGGCGTCCAGGGGGCTAATCAGGATGACGTCGGCCCGCTTCACGATGAGATCCTCGACAATGCCGACCATCCGCTGCACCGCCGTTTGTCCGCCGGCCTGGTAAATGGCGGCGTCGGCCCCAAGTTCAATGGCGCGGTCGCGGGCGGCCTCGGCCATCTTGAGCTGGAAGACGTCTCCCGTGAGAGTTTTGACGACCACCGCGACTTTCGGTTTTCTCGCCTCGCCGGCGGGGGCGAGGGCCGCCGCGATCAGCAAAGCGAAAAGTACGCACATTACCAGGGATTTTGGCATAATTTTGCCTCCTCATGCATTTGGGATTATCCGCACAACCGGCTTCGACCGGTTCCGGCGCATTGTGGTGTTTTACTTAGGTGCCCTTAGGAAACACCGTCCCGCTTGGACACTTCGTCCCCGCCCATCGCGTAATGCAAAATTCTGTCCCCGGTTATTTCGTCCCCGGTAAGCACTGCCGCCAGCGCCTGGTTCCGCATCACGTAAACCCGATCGCTCATCCCCACAATCTCCTGCAACTCCGACGATATCATCAAAATCCCCACCCCGCGGGACGCCATCTCCGCCATCAAGCGGTAAATCGCCGCCTTCGCCGAAACGTCGATTCCCCGGGTCGGTTCGTCGAAAACCACCACCCTCGCCTCGGCCGACAGCCAACGCCCCAGCACCACCTTCTGCTGGTTGCCCCCGCTCAAGTAACGAATCGCCTGACCGAGAGAGGCGGCGGCAATTTTCAGGCGGGACACATACTCCCGCGCCAAAGCCGCCCTGGCCCCGCGGCTGACCCAGCCCCACCGGGACATCTTCCCCATCGACACCTGGCACATATTCTCCGCCACCGACAGCAGGGGGACTATCCCCTGGCGCTTGCGGTCCTCCGGTATAAACCCCATCCCGGCCGCAATCGCCCGCCGCGGCGAATGCTTCGGCAGAACCTTTCCGAACACCTTGACCCGGCCGGAGACATAAGGATCGATACCGAATATCCGCCGGGCGAATTCGGTCCGCCCCGCCCCCACAATCCCCGCCAAACCCACAATCTCGCCGGCGCGAATCTCCAGGCCGAGCGGGACCGAATCCGCGGATTCCTTCATATCCTCGACCGATAGCACCACCTCGCCCAGCGGACCGCGTTCCTTCTGAAACAAGTTCTCCAGCTTGGAACCAAGCATCAATTGAATCATGGCGTCGACGTTTTCAATCGCGCCGACTTCGACCGTCTGGACGGTTTTGCCGTCCCGCAGCACGGTGACCCGGTCCCCGATTTCGAAAATCTCCTTCAGCTTGTGGGTGATGTAGATCATGCTCACCCCTTGGCGCTTCAGGCCGCGCACCACCTCGAAGAGGCTCGCCACTTGATTGTCGGTCAAGGCGGAGGTGGGTTCGTCGAGAATCAGCACCTTGGGGTCGGCTGCGAGCGCCTTGGCGATTTCCACCAACTGCTGTTCGGCGACCGCCAGGGATTTCACCTTGCTGTGCGGGTCAATGCCGGCGTTGAGGCGCCGGAGTTGTTTCTCGGCCAGGCGGAGCATGGCCCGGGCATCGAGAAAACCGCCCCCTTTCAGGGCTTCGCGGCCCAGGGAAATATTCTCCGCCACGCTCAGGTTGGGGCAGAGGCTGAATTCCTGCGAGACAATGGCGACGCCGGAAGCGAGGGCCCGGTGGGGATCGTTGGCGGTGACTTCCCCGCCGCCGATAAAAATCCGGCCCTGGTCCGGGCGAATCGCCCCGCAGATCATTTTCACCAGGGAGGATTTGCCGGCGCCGTTTTCGCCCAGAAAAACATGGATCTCCCCCCGGCGAAGGGAGAAATCGACCCCGGACAGGACCAGGATGTTTTTGTTCAGGGTTTTGCCGCCGAGATCGTAAAGCCCTTTGGAAATATTCTCGAGTCTGATGACCCAGTCCGGTTCCACCATAGCGCATCTCCTGGACAACCATCATCCCAGTATAACGCAACGGTAAAAACGGCGTAGGGTAGGATGGGATTGAAAACATGGCTTTTTTTATGCATCTCGCCGGCCATTTCGACTGCCGCGGAGGATATTTGGCCAAACATGGAGTTTGATATTGACCGGAAGGGCAAATCCTATCGCAATCCAAGTTCGGCCGAATATTTTCCCAGTCCGACCGAAAAGGCGATGCTAAACCAAACAACGTCCATCTTTACCCTTCTCTACTCCAACGCCAGGAAAGCCCCGATGCGGTAAAGTGTCAAAAACGCCAAATGCGAATCGCGAGGATTGCCATGCCGGCCTTTTTGCAGGTTAAACGCCTCAGCAAGCGCTTCCACAACACCCAGGCCCTGAAGGACGTTTCGATCGACTTCGAAGCGGGGGTCATTCACGTGGTAATCGGCGAAAACGGGGCGGGAAAATCGACCCTGATGAAAATCGTCGCCGGTCTGTACCGCCAGGACTCCGGGGAAATTTTCCTGGACGGCCAGGCCGTCCACTTCGCCACCCCCCGCGACGCCATCCGCCACGGCATCGCCATGATTCACCAGGAGCTCCTCCCCGTCCCCGACCTCACCGTCGCGCAAAACATTTACCTCGGCCGCGAACCCCTGACCCTCCTCGGCAGCATCGACCACGCGCGAATCAACCGGGACGCCGCCGACCTCTTCGCCATGATGGACCTGGACCTCAACCCGAAACGGGTGATGAAAACCCTCTCCACCGCCCAGGTGCAACTGGTCGAAATCGCCAAGGCCGTGTCCTACCGCTCCCGCCTCCTCATCATGGACGAACCGACTTCGGCCCTCAGCGACAAGGAAATCGACGCCCTCTACCGACTGATCTTCAAGCTGAAGGCCGACGGCGCCGCCATCGTTTTCATCTCCCACAAGCTGGATGAAATCTTCAAGGTCGCCGACCAAATCAGCGTGCTCAGGGACGGCGAAAAAATCGGCACCCGGCCGGCCGCCGACCTGGACAAGGACGCCCTCATCGCCATGATGATCGGCCGCGATCTCCAAAACGTTTATCCCAAGGCCGCGATTACCCAGGGCGATACGCTTCTCGAGGTGCGGAACCTGACCCAGCGGGGCGCGTTCGAGAACATCAGTTTTTCCTTGCGCCGGGGTGAAATCCTCGGCGTCGCCGGATTGATGGGGGCGGGACGCACGGAATTGGTCGAGGCGATTTTCGGCCTGAGGAAATGCGACTCGGGGCAAATTTTCCTGCATGGGGAGGAAGTCAAAATCAACGGGCCGCACGAGGCGCAGAAATACGGCCTCGCCTTGATCCCCGAAGACCGGAAACTCCTGGGCCTCAACCTCAAAGCCTCGACCGGCTTCAACATCAGCCTCTGCAGCATCCGCGAATTCGTGCGCTTCGCCCGGGTCAACCGCCGCCTGGAAAGCGTCGCCGTCGACAAAATGATCGCCAACCTCGGCATCAAGGTCGGCTCCCGCCAGACCCCGGTCGTCTCCCTCTCGGGCGGCAACCAGCAGAAGGTGGTCCTGGCCAAATGGCTCATGACCCTCCCCGACATCCTGATTATGGACGAACCGACCCGCGGCATCGACATCGGCGCCAAAACGGAAATCTACCGCCTGATCGCCGCCTTGGCCCAAGATGGGAGATCGGTAATCATGGTCTCCTCGGAACTGCCGGAGGTGATGGGCCTGAGCGACCGGGTCCTGGTGCTGTGCGAGGGCCGGCTCACGGGAATCCTCGAGGGCGAACGAATCAATCAACATGACATCATGCGTTGCGCCACCAATTCGGAGAGAAATTGAGGCGTCGGCAATCCTTGAAAGGCAAAGGACGCGAATATGAGCGCCGTCACACGCGAAAAAGAAACGTCGGGATTCTTCGACGTTTTCAGCCGCTATGGAATCTATCTCGCCTTCGCGGCCATGTGCATCTTCTTCGCCAGCCAGAACGCCGTCTTCCTCACCCCCACCAACCTGATTAACATCCTCCGCCAAGTCTCCTTCAACGCCATCCTGGCCATGGGCATGACCATCGTCATCATCACGGGCGGCATCGACCTCTCCGTCGGTTCCGTCCTCGCCCTCTCCGCCGTGGTCACGGCCAGCCTGGTCCGCGCCAACAGTCCCGCCCTGCCCGTGCCGGCGGCGCTGGCCTGCGGCCTCGCCCTCGGCGGCGTCTGCGGCTTCCTCAGCGGGCTCGTCGTCACCTGGGGCCGGAAACCACCCTTCATCGCCACCCTGGTCATGATGACCGTCGCCCGCGGCGCCGCCCAACTCTACACCAAAGGGCGCCCCGTCACCGGCCTCCAAGCCGACTTCAACTTCCTCGGTTCCGGTTTTCTCTACGGCCTCCCCGTGCCGATTTACATCATGGGGCTGGTGGTGCTGGCGTCCTACTTGATCCTGAACCAGTTCCGCCTCGGCCGCTACATCTACGCCGTGGGGGGGAACGAACTCGCGGCCCGGGCCTCCGGCATCAAGGTGGGGCTGGTCAAAAATTTCGCCTACGTATTCTCCGGCATGCTGGCGGCCCTGGTCGGCATCGTCCTGGCGGCGCGCCTCAACTCCGCCGCGCCGGTCCTGGGTAGCGGCTACGAACTCGACGCCATCGCCGCCGCCGTCATCGGCGGCACCAGCATGGACGGCGGCCGCGGCAACGTCATCGGCACCCTGGTCGGCGCCCTCATCATCGGCACCATCTCCAACGGCCTCGACATCCTCAACGTCTCCGCCTATTGGCAACAAATCATCAAGGGGCTTATCATCCTCGTCGCGGTGCTGCTGGACCGGAAGGATTGAGCCCTCGGTGGGTGCATCGGGAACTCGTTCGTCGCGTATATACTGCCGCGTATAAATTGACGTGTGTCCATCATTCGGAGAAAGGGAGGGAAGGGTATGAAGAGATTTGGGAAATTCGCGCTGTCCGCCTTGTTGTTCGTGAGCCTGCTAATCTCCATGGGAAAGGGGCTGGCGGGTGAAATCGTCATCGGCTGCACGCTCCAGAACATGTCGGAAGAATTCATGACCATGTTGAAGGGGGCGATGGAAATACAGGCCAAGGAATACCCCAACGTCAAACTCATCGTCAACGACGGCGAAGGCCGCCCCGACAAGCAGGCGGCGCAATTGGACTCCTTCGCCGCCCAGAAAGTCGGCGCCGTGATCATTTCCCCGGTCGACGCGGGCGCCCTGGCCCCGGCGGTCAAATCGGTCGTGCAGGCGGGGATCCCGGTCATCACCTGCAGCGCCGACGTCGAGGGGAACATGGGACAGGTTTGGGTGGGTTCGGAAAACGAGAACGGCGGGGAAATCGAGGCGCAGTATATCGCCGACCGCCTGAACGGCAAGGGAAACATCGCCATTCTCCGCGGCCCCCTGGGCGCATTCGCCGAACAGGGGCGCTTCGCCGGTTACGAAAGAATTCTGAAGAAATACCCGGACCTCAAGGTGGTCTTCGACCAGACCGCCAATTGGCAGCGGGAACAGGCCATGTCGATGGTGGAAAACCTGCTGACCTCCGGCAACCAAATCCACGCCATCCTTTGCCAGAACGACGGCATGGCCCTGGGAGCGCTGGAAGCGGTGAAGGCGGCCGGCAAGAAGAAACAGATCGTCATCGCCGGCATCGACGCCATCAAGGACGCGCTGGACTCCATCAAGGCCGGGGAATTGGACGCGACCTGTTTTCAGGACGCCATCGGCCAGGGGAAGGGCGCCCTGGACATGGCGGTCAAGGCGGCGCGGGGCGAGAAAATCCAGCGGACCAACATTCCTTTCGAACTGGTGACCGCCGCCAACGTCGACGGCTATTACTCCCGCATCAAATTGCCGGACTGAACCCTTCCCGCGGCCTCAATCGGAAACGCACCAGGGACACCCGATACCGGGTGTCCCTGAATTTTTACCACTGCATCGCTTCGACCGGCATGATTCCGGATCTTAAAAATCGCCTGCATCCGCATCGATGGGAATGACCTGGGCCGGCTTCATCACTTTGCCGCCCGACGCCTTGGGCGCGGGTAGCGCCGCCCGGGACGCCGGCACCGTCCGGCGGGCGGATTGCTGGTACGCCGGCGGGGTAAACCCGGCCGAGCGGTTCGCCAAGGCCACCTGTCCATTGCCGTTGCTGCGCGTATCGCCGTAAACCAGTCCGGCCAAGCCCTGAATCAAACCGTTCAGATTCTCCGACTGCCGCGACAAATCCGCCGCCGCCGCCGCCGACTGTTCGGCCGTGGCCGAATTGCTTTGCGTCACCTTGTCCATTTGCGCCACCGCGGTATTGACCTGATCCACCCCCTGGGCCTGTTCGTTGGTGGCGGAGGCGATTTCCGAGATGAGGCGGCTGACGGTGCCGGAACCGCTTTCGATTTCCTTGAAGCTCTTGTCCAACTCCTGGGCGATGTCGGTGCCGTGCTTGACCCGGACGACGGTGCCTTCGATCAGTTCGGTGGTGTCGCGGGCGGCCTGGGCCGAACGCTGGGCCAGGTTGCGGACTTCGTCGGCGACCACCGCGAAGCCCTTGCCCGCTTCGCCCGCCCGCGCCGCCTCCACCGCCGCGTTCAGGGCCAGCAGGTTGGTTTGGAAGGCGATGTCTTCGATGGTCTTGATGATCCGGCTGATCTTTTCCGCCGAATCGTTGATCTCGCCCATGGCCGTGGACATGTTCCCCACCGCCTTGGCGCCGTCGCCGATCAGACGGTTGTTGTGCTTGTTGGTGTCGTTGGTTTTGTTGGCGTTGTCGGCGTTTTGGCGGGTCATCGAGGCCATTTGTTCCAGGGCGGAGGAGGTCTCTTCCAGGCTGGCCGCCTGTTCGGTGGCGCCTTCGGCGAGGTTGTTGGAGCCTGCGGCGAGTTGTTTGGCGATGCGGTCGACGTCGCCGGAGCGGGCGGTCAGGTTGTTGATGGTGTCGGAGAGGGCGTTGGCGAGGCGGTTGACGACGAGGTAGGAAAGGAGCAGGCCGGCGACGAGGCCGATGCTGCCCACGAGCAGCACGACAATCCAGGCCTGGTGCATCTCACGTTCGGCCGAGGCGATGGCGGCGTTGAGGCGCGTTTCGTTGGCCTTGACCAAGTCGGTGATGATCACCCCTTCGGCCCGGCGGGTGGGGATGCATTCGTTGCGGAGAATGCCGTAGGCGATGCCGTTGGTGTTCTGGACGGCCAGATCGTTGACCCGGTTGAAGAAAATGCTGCCGAGTCCCCGCAGGGGCTTGACGTTTTCCCAATAGTTGCGGCTGGGGTCGGGGAGTTCGGGGTTGATGAAATTGGCCGGAACGTTGATGCTGGTTTTGGCGATGTTGGCGGTGCCGTCGTCACGGAAATCGACTTTCCCCTGGTTGGCGGCGAAGGACTGGTTGAAGCGATCGAGTTCGCTGGCGGATACGGCCGGATTGGTGATTTTCCGTTCGAGTTCGTTCAGGTTGGCGGTGAGTTGGTTGAAGGCGGCCTTGCCCTCTTCGCTTTCGCGCTTCAGGCTGGCGGGGTCGTCGACGGCGAGAAGGGTTTTTTCGTGCAATTGCACGGCGTCCATCGCCTCGCGCGCTTTCAACAAGAGGATGACCAGGTCCTGATTTTTCGTGGCTTCAATCATGGGGCGGAGCTTTTCCAAGGCGCTTTCGTAGCTATGCCAGTAGTCGTTACTGGAGCCGATGGAAAGGAGGCGGGCGAATTCCTTGGTATTGGCGATGGAGTTGGCGTGGACGCGGGTGACGATGTCCTTGTGCTTGGTCCAGAGGTCCTGGAGCTGCCGCCAGAGATTGTTGTCGGCGGGGTCGACTTTTACGCTGGCGAAGCGGCGGTCGACCTCGTTTTTGACAATGCCGTCGATTTCCGTTTTCATGGCGGCCATGTCTTTGACGCTGCTGGATATAATCATTTCGCGGGCGAGGATGGAGACCTCCTCCATGCCGGTGCGAATGTCTTTGAATTCCGAGACGGTATTCGAAAGCGTCGTTTCCGTCTCCACCGCATGGCGAATATTGGCCATGGAATAGAGAGCCACTCCACCAATGACGATAATTACCAATGCCAAAATGATCACAACCAGGTAGATGCGCATTTTGACAGACATGATGCTCTCCTTTAACAATAGGATATATTTCCGTACTCGACCGAGACGGACAATCAAAATATACCGGTAATATTTTCGCCATTAGGGGAGTCGTGACGTGACCACAGCCGTTCAGCCTTGACTAGGCTCTTAGCCAGGGGGTGGGGATTCGATAGGCATGGAATGTAGTAGGTTCATACGACGTAGCCATCCAAAAGAGGGGACAAGCTCGGGAGATAATGCCATTATATACGATAGTTTGCCTGGTCGCGGCCGTCAAGGGCGGATTTTTTCAAAAATAGGCAAAAATGGGTGTTTTTGGCGAAAAAATATTTTAATATCCGAAAATGTCCCAAAACTGCGGGCGGGGACCCGATGGTCCCCGCCCGCTCCGAGGAAGATTGTCGCGCTGATTAATTAAACCCTTGGATCCCGCAAAAAAAAAGTTTTTTTTGTGCTCTTCCTTATTCCAAGGACACCGGAAACGGGTTCCGCTCCTCGTAGATATCCAGTTGATGCCAATAAGGATAATTCGGCGGACGCGAACTCGCCTGATCCAAACGCCGCATCTGATCCGCCGTCAGCTTGAAGTCCACCGCCCCCAGGTTTTCCCTGAGCTGCTGCTCGTTACGCGCCCCAATTATCAACGACGTCACCGCCGGCCGCTGCAACAGCCAATTCAACGCCACCTGCGGCACACTTCTCCCCGCCTCCGCCGCCACATCCTTCAGCACGTCGACAATCTGGTAAAATTGCTCCTGCGGCATCGCGTCGGCTATCCGGCTGTCGCCGCCGTTCTGCCCGACCCTGCTCCCCTCCGGCGCCGGATGATTCCGGTAAATCTTGCCGGTCAGCCGACCCTGCGCCAACGGACTCCATACCACCGTCCCCATGCCCTCCGCCAGCGCCAGCGGCATCAACTCCCATTCATACTCGCGGGCCAAAAGGGAATAATGCGCCTGGTGGGCAATGAACCGCTCCCAACCGTAACGCTCGGCGACGGCGAGGCATTTCATGGCCTGCCAGCCGGAATGATTCGAACAGCCGATGTAACGAATCTTCCCCGCCTTGACCAAATCCTCCAGCGTCTTCATGGTCTCCTCGACCGGGGTTTTGGCGTCGAAACCGTGCAATTGGTAAAGATCAATCGTCTCTATGCCCAATCTTTTCAAACTGCCCTCAACCGCACACCTGAGGTGCCGGCGGGACGTTCCGACGTCGTTGGGGCCTTCGCCCGAACGGAAAGCCCCCTTGGTGGAAATCAACACCCGGTTCTGTTTGCCGGCAATGGCTTTTCCCAGAATCGTTTCGGCTTGGCCGTCCGAATAGATGTCGGCCGAATCGAACATGTTCACGCCGGCGTCCAGGCAAATGTCGATCATGCGGCTGGCGTCGGCGTCATGGGTCGTGCCCCAGTCGGTAAAGCCGCTGGTACCATAATTGAAGGTGGCGGTTCCCAGCATCATCACCGGGATGGTGAAGCCGGATTTCCCTAACAGGCGGTATTCCATAATGGCAGTCTCCGTGGTAGAATGGCTTTGGCGGACGGCGTCCGGTTTTTTCCCTCACCTTTGCTTACTGTAACGTACTGCTGGACGGTCATGCCCTGCACGCGTTTAAATGATCTAAACAATAAACCCTTGACCGTCACCGGCCAAGGGTTTTTTTAAGGAAATAATAATAAAAGCAGTTTAGTTGTTCTGCGTGTCCCCAGTGTTCTCTGGGTTAATGCGTTTAGCACAACTACGCACTGTTGCCGGTATAACCTGCCGCCCCGTTAACCGGCGACCCCCTACCGGCCTGCCTACAGTTCGCCGGAGAACATCGAACCCAACATCTTCCGCATGCCGGATTTGAGGGATTCGTCGCTAACCAAAGTGCCGGCGGCCAAACGGGCCTTGACGTCGGCGACTTTATCCTGGCGGTAGTCGGAGGCCATGCGGAGCTTGCCTCTGCGGCGAGCTTCCGGGCTTATGGATACGGCATCGGAACTGTCCTGGTTTTCCTGCAGTTCCTCGTTCTTGTCGGCGGTTTCCTTAAGTTGCGCGTCATCCTTCTGCGAAGCCTTACGCATCTGCTGAAATTCGCCATATCCGGAAATTTTCATGGTTATTCCCCCTGTCGTCCAGGGTCCTTGGTTGAGGTCGAAGCGACCAGAGACCGGAGTTAGTGAAAAAAAATCTTGCCGCCCACCCAAAAAACCAGGCCAAACCGCGCGAACGCCAACACACGGGCGAAGGCTACAGGCAAGGGTGCGGGGGATTCAACTTCACTATCCAGGTCGCGTCCTTGCGCCGTGTCCTAAACTTGTCGCCCGCTTATAAATCTTTGCGGTTGAACAGGTTGTCAGCACGAAAAACAGCCTTCAGCGGGGGTCTCGACTCTCGACTCCCGCCCGGGTTCCGGGGGTCCATCCCCCTTCCTCCGGTCTCGGCCCTTCGTCCTTACACTTCTGTTATCGGGAGGGCGGCGGAAAACTTGAGAAAAAAATTCACTAAACTTTTCCAGTAGTCCACGACCTTGTTTCCCTTGTGGTTTGCATCAGTCCGTGACCGTCAAGGTCAGGGCGTTAAGCGTCTGTTCCCCCACCTTCAGCCGCTTATCGAGGTCGCCATCGGTCGGGTCTTTGATGTCAAGCAAGTCTTTATTATTTACAAACACTTCGAAGGCGACAAAGTCCGGCAGGTTCACGTCGATACCCATGCCCGCTCCATCCACCCCGGTCTCGCCTTTCAGGCCCACCTTCACACTCTTGCCCGGCGCGACTTTCATCGGGCCGTTGTGGTGCCGGCCGTTGAACTGTAACTTCTGATCGTCCCAGTTCGGGTCGTGCTCGACCGTGATTTCCTTGGCCGAAGCATTGACCAGGGTGACGGTCGGGTCGACGATGTGCAAAGTCGCCCGGTGGGACTTTTCCTCGGCGGCCGCTTTCTTTGCCGTCGCCGCCTTCTCCTGTTTTGCCGCCACCGCCGCTTTCACCTCTTTTTCCGACATGGGCACGAACTTGAAGCCGTCGCCGTCTTTTTCCAAACGGCCGAACCCGGGGAACGGCAGGTGCATGCCGGCCACCAGATCGCCATTACGGACGATTTCCGTCAGCGCCTGGCGGGCGGTTTTGGCGCCGGGGCGATAGGGGGCGCCGTCCGACTTCAGGACCACGTCGGGGTAGGACAGCTGCAACGGACAGAAACGAACCAATATGCCCAGCATCACCAGATTAATGCCTTTTAGGTTCAGGCTGTACAGCGTGTTGGCCCGGCTGGGGCCGAGGGTGTCTTCGGCGTGGATCATGTCCCAATCGCGATCGACGTTCATTTTGTCGCCGGTGATTTCCTTCAACTTCGCTACATAGGCCTGGACTTTGTCGCTGTCCTGCTGGTCGTTCAGGAGCGAAGTGTAATTGAAATGATAACTGGCGCTGGGGAAGAACAATTTCCCCGCCGGCCGCATCATGGCCAGGAATTCGGGCCGGATGCCCCCCATGTAAACCCTGGTGATGTCCTCGGGTTTTACGCCGGCTTTTTGCAGGGCCGGTTCGAGGAGGTCAGGGCAGAATTGGGGGCTCGTGAGAGTGGCGCCGAAGAGGTGGAGGTCTTTGCCGTCCCGAACCAGAAAGGCGGTGGATTGGCGCTCGGACTGGAGGAGGAGGGTCTCGCCGTTTTCCGCCCCCTTGCCGGTAAGGTCGCTTAGGCGGGCGATGGGGGTTTGCCGGGCGTTGGGGAGGGCGGTTACGCTCAGGCCGCTCCCGAGATCATACGTCACCGGATTGGCGGCGGCGGCACCGGCGGGCCGGATGATGGTCGAACGGGTGAAGCCGCATTCGACGCTGAGGCGGTCCAGGGCCTGGTCCTTGGCGTGGAAATTCAGGGACGGGCCGTGGTAGGGCAGGGCGTAGACGATGTCCAGGACGGAATTCGCATTCATGCCGATGCCGAGTTGGTAGAAGCCGCCGGAACCGTCGGCGAACTTCTCCTGATCGGCAATGTACAGGCCGAACATGCCGGCTTCGCCCACCTTCCCCCACGGGCGGGACAGCAAAGCCTTTTGCCCCGCCGCCAGCTTGAAGACCCCGGCGACGGGTTTGCCGTCGATGGTCACGGGTTGGTCGGGGTTGGCGTATTCCTGGTCGGGCTGGAGGTAAATTTCCCGGCCGCTCCCGTTGTCGACGGTGACATTGAGGCTGGGGATGACCGCGTGTTTCCGCTGCTCCTGGGCCAGGACTGGTTCCAGGACGGCGCGGCGCTGGTCCAGGTCGTCTTGGGTGAGGGGGATAAAATCGTAGGAATCCCTGCCTTTGGCGCCGGGGACCAGTTTCCCCAAACCGGGGAAGGCGGGACAGCGGGATTCCGCGACCAAATGCCCGTTGTCGGCGGCCCACTGGCAGTATTCGTTACGCAGGGCGAGGTTTTGCGGGGTATCCCGGTCGCTGGCTACGGTGACGTCCCCCATGAAGACCAGGGTGGTGCCGGGCTCCACATCGATATACGGCAGGGGCCAGGCGGCGCCGCCCGCGAGGGGGCGGTATTTGACGAGGGAATAGGCGGGGGCTTCGCCTTGATAATACATGAGGCGGTTGGCGTTGTTCAGGGCGACCCGGGCTTTTTTGAATTCGGGCGTTTCTTCCCCGAAGTTGGTGGCGGGGAAGGCGAATTGGGCTTTCGCGAAGGGGGTTTTCCCTTCGGGCACGGCCTTGGCGAAAAACTCCTGCCCGCCGAAACGGTCCAGCCAGACGGTGGTGACTTCGGCGGGATTTATCCCGGCATACGTCAATTGGGCGACGAGTTTTTCCGGTTGGCCGTCGGGACCGAAAAGGTCGGAATTGAACAGCACCGTTTCGTCACGCACCTCGTTTTTTCTGGTGGGGTCGGCGAACTTGCCCTGGTAGACATAGACGAAGCCAAAATTCCGCGCGCCCTTGATTGCGGTCAGGCGGGCGGGACCGATCTCGAAAACTTGGTAGTCGTCGTGAAATTTGCTGCCTGCTTCGGCTTTTTGTACGGCCATGATTTCTCCCTCGCGTGGAATATGGGTGGGTTGGTTTTAATGTTTAATATGATTGCAAAAAATATTCCACCAGTATACAAGAATCCGGAAAAGCGCGCCATATCAAAGACCCGGGGAAAGACGGTAAATCTTTTCCCAACGGCAAGCGGTTTCTCCTGCCGGCTCTGCGGCAAGGCCGTTAATTTATTAACTCGTCACGCGAAGAAGTCGCATTTCTCCACGACAGGTACTTTTAGTGATGCGTCGCCGACCGGCCGGTGACAATTCGGCGCGGTGGCAAGAATGATTTTCCGTAGGTTTTTTAGAGTTCAAACAACCCCAAAAAATAGGCACGAGGAGACATCATGTTACGTTCTGCCAGCACTTCCAGCAAGTCGTTTTTCGCCGTTATCGCCATGGTTATCGCCCTGACCGGGGCCGGCTGGGCGGTGGATTTCAGGCAAATGGCCGATGACGCTTCGGAAAAAGTCGATCAGGCCCTCCAGGATACCGCCGAGGATTTCAACCAGGAGTTCAAAAAGAATATGGACTCCGTAAACCGGCAATACAATGAATCACAGGGGATGCAAAATCCCTCCTCGCAGGACCGGCTCCCCCAGTTGAACCGCAACCTGCAGCAGGGCGACCTCAATATGTCCGGCAATCCCGCCCTCAATCCGGTCGACCCCGCCGGCTCCTCCATCCAGGACCGCTTCGGCCCCCTGACCGACCAGGCCAATCAGGAACTCGGCGCCGCCGGCAAACGCGACGACTACACCATGAACCGCCGCGAACTCGAAACCACCCGCAACCTCACCTTCCCTGGAACTCCCGAGTACGAACAGCTTACCGAACAAATGAACCGGCTGGACCAGAACTTCGCCGAAAGCCAACGGTAAGGGTTTGCCCAAAATTAACTTTTACACATTCAGAATTTGCCCAATGACCCAGAGGCATTTTCGACCAGGCGGTAAGGGCGAAAATGCCGATCCAAACGAAACACCCGAGTTAAACTTGTAAAAGTTATTTTTGGGCAAAGCCTAAACGCGACTGACATCATGTACCCTGCAATCCCCGGTTCGGCCGCTTTCCCGGCGCCGAACCGGTTTTGTTTTGACGAAAGCGGCTTAATTACATATATTGCCGGACATGCCAACATAACGCCGCCCCCCCTCGCATAGGAGCCGTACCATGCAATACCGCCCCCTCGGCAATACCGGTATGAATGTCTCCGTCATCGGCCTCGGCTGCGAACACCTCGACGAAAAACCCTACGAAACGGTCAAGGAAGTCATCGACTGCGCCCTGGACGGCGGGGTAAACCTCTTTGACGTCTTCATGCCCGGGGAGGAAGTGCGGAAAAACATCGGTAAAGCCCTGGGCTCCCGGCGGAAAAACGTCGTCATCCAAGGCCATCTCGGCTCGGTCGACCTGGAACGCCAATACGACATCTCCCGCGACCTCCCCACCTGCCAGCGTTATTTCGAAAACCTCCTCCGCTGTCTCGGTACCGATTATATCGACCTGGGCATGCTCTTCTTTCTGGACGACGACGCGGCGGTCGACGCCGTCCTCGCCAACGGCATTGTCGATTATGCCCTAAAACTGAAGGAACAGGGAGTCATCCGCGCCATCGGCGCCAGCGCCCACAACCCCAAATCCGCCCGCCGGGTCGTCGAGGCCGGCCTCGTGGACATGATGCTCTTCTCCATCAATCCCGCCTTCGATTTGATGCCTGGCGCAGCCGACATCGAAAAAATGCTCACCGACCCCTTCAGCGAAGCCGTAACCACCCCCGACCCCGAACGCGCCGACTTCTACCGGCTCTGTCAAGCCAGGCAGGTCGGCCTCACGGTCATGAAAACCTTGGGCGCGGGGAAACTGCTCTCGCCCGAACACACCCCCTTCCAACAACCCCTCACCACCGGCCAATGTCTCCACTACGCCCTCACCCGGCCCGCCGTCGCCAGCGTCCTGCCCGGCTGCCAATCGGCGGCGGAAATGCAGGACGCCCTGAATTACCTCAACCTTTCCGCGGAGGAATTGGACTTCACCGCCGCCATCAGCCATTTTCGCGGCGGCCAGGACGCCGCCGGCGGCTTCAAGGGCAATTGCGTCTACTGCAACCACTGCCTCCCCTGCCCGGCCCATATCGACATCGCCACGGTAAATAAATACCTCGACATCGCCCGCCTCGACCCCGCCCACATCCCCCCCAGCGTCATTTCCCATTACCGGAGCCTGTCCGCTTCCGGCCAGGACTGCCTGTCCTGCGGCAACTGCGAGGAACGCTGCCCCTTCTCGGTGGCGATCATGGCGAACATGCAGGCGGCGGCAAAGCTGCTGGGTTGATACGGTGCGACCTGGTTATTTTTTTAAAAATATCCTGTTTGCATCCCTATAAGTCCGATAATATATTGGCGCCTTGAAGAAATCGGGAAAATAATTTAGCGAAGGATAATCGGTAATATCGGACATAAAAGGACAGAACGTCGTTTATCCAGCATTTACGCCCCAAGTTGCAGCCTTCACTGCCAATTTCAGTGTAAACTGTTCTTATACTGGATTTATGTTGATCAACTCGTACCGAAAACAGTGGCAAAAAAACATTGAAAATTACTACTCCCACATAGAATAAAGGTTATCGGAAATGGGTTTTATTTTCCGGCCAGGCGGGTCAGGGGATTAATATTCTGACAGGTGGGTGCGTAAAATATACACCGCGCTTTAGGGGAAATGGCTGTAACGGCGTTGGAGCATAATATGGGCGCCCGGGGGTTATCGGCCAGTAAAATCGTGTATGTTACGCCACACTACGGGGATTTTCAATGCGTTGGCGCTTATTTCTCATTTTTACCGCAGTCACGGCGGCGTTCTGCTTCATGCTGCTTACCGCGGTAACCGATTACGGCGATGGGGTGACGACCTATCAATCCGCGCCGTTGATATCGGCCGCCCGGCCCCAGCCGGTTCCTGCGGTAACGGTTAGTAATGCGCCTGTCGCCGCAGTGCAAACTTCTTTCAATGCCTTCATGCCCGCCCCGCCGAAAGATGTCAAAACCGTCGGCTATGGTCTGGCCCCCTACAAGTTCGATCCGCATCTCAAACCAAAATCCGCGCAGTTCTTTGTCGCCCATAACTCCGACCTGGTCGCAGCCCGGGCGGAAAGCGAGCGCGATTTGGACGCCCGTCGCGCCAAGACTCCCGTCCACAAGCGTATCCGCAGCGACGAAAACGGCTGGCACCGCGAGGAAATGGCCTTGGTCACGGCCTATTGCCCTTGCGCCAAATGTTGCGGCATTCAGGCCCAGGGCATTACCTCCATTGGCAAAAGCGCCTGGACCCCGGGCCTCGCGACCGACCCCGAATGCCTGGATTACGGCACCCGGGTGGCGGTGCCGGGCTATGGTTTGTCGGTGATTGACGACACCGGGGGGGCGATGCGGCGGCATTGGCGGGAAGACGGCCTCCTCCACATCGACGTGCGGATGACTTACCACTACGAAGCGAGGAAATGGGGCAAGAAATTCCTTAAAGTCAAGATTTACCAGGATGACTGACGACCTTCTGGCATATGCCCCTAATCCCGATTTGCCTTCTACCGGACGCCCCGATTTGCGGGGCGTCTTTTTTTGTTCAGGTCGCGACCGGGTCCCAAAGGAAATCAATAGAGGAAATTTAAAAAGTCCACTATAATGCGCTACGGCATCCCATTCTAAAAAAGTCCACCCATTCCCAGCTTTGTCGGCAAAATTAAGGAGGAGGAGACACCATGAAAAACCAGGATGAGATCAAGCAAGCCATTCAAGCCGGAAACACCTTCCTCGGCATCGAACTCGGTTCCACCCGCATCAAAGCGGTGTTGATCGACGCCGATTCCGCCCCCATCGCTTCCGGCGCCTTCGACTGGGAAAACAAATTCGAAAACGAAGTCTGGACCTATAGTCTCGACGAAGTCTGGACCGGCATGCAGACCGTCTACCAAAACCTGGTCGCCGACATTCAAACCCGCTACGGCGTAAAACCCGGCGCCTTCGCCGCCATCGGCATCTCCGCCATGATGCACGGCTACCTCCCCTTCGACGCCAACGGCCGGCAACTCGCCCCCTTCCGCACCTGGCGGAACACCATCACGGAAAAGGCCGCCGCCATACTCTCGCAGGAATTCGCTTTCAACATCCCCCAACGCTGGAGTATCGCCCACCTCTACCAAGCCGTCCTGAATAACGAACCCCACCTCAAGGACCTCGCCTTCCTCACCACCCTCGCCGGGTATGTGCACTGGCAGTTGACCGGACAAAAAGTTCTCGGCATCGGCGACGCCTCGGGCATGTTCCCCATCGACAGCACGACCCTTGACTACGACGCCGGCCGGATGCAAAAATTCCCCGCCCTTTTGGCCGGCAAAGGCTACGGCTGGAAGCTGGAGGAAATTCTTCCGAAAGTGCTGGCGGCGGGACAGGACGCCGGACGCCTCAGCGAAGCGGGGGCCAAACGGCTCGACCCCTCCGGCGGCCTGCGGGCCGGCATCCCCCTTTGCCCCCCCGAAGGCGACGCCGGTACCGGCATGGTCGCCACCAACGCCGTCTCGCCCCATACCGGCAACGTTTCGGCCGGGACCTCGATTTTCGCCATGCTTGTCCTGGAAAAGAACCTGTCCAAGCAATATCTCGAAATCGACATGGTCACGACTCCCGCCGGCAAACCGGTCGCCATGGCCCACGCGAACAGCTGCACCTCCGACCTCGACGCCTGGGCGGGGATGTTCAACGAGCTCCTGGGCGTCTTCGGCGCCAAGGTGGACAAGGCGAAATTGTACGACACCCTCTACTTCCAGGCGCTGGAAGGGGCCAAGGACGGCGGCGGCATGCTTTCCTATAATTATTATTCCGGCGAGCCGATTACCGGCCTGGAGGAAGGGCGCCCCCTGTTCCTCCGCCAGCCGGACAGCCCCATGCGCCTGGCCACCTTCATGCGGGTCCTGCTCTATTCGACCGTGGCGACCCTGAAAATCGGCATGGATATCTTGGATCGGGAGGGGGCCAAGGTGGAACAGATTCTTGGCCACGGCGGGCTCTTCAAAACAAAACAGGTGGGGCAGCGGATCATGGCGGCGGCCTTGAACGTTCCGGTGACGGTGATGGAGTCGGCCGGCGAAGGCGGGGCTTGGGGGATTGCCCTCTTGGCCGCGTATTTGCGCCGGGCAGAAACAGGGGAAAAATTGGAGGAATTCCTGGCCAAACAAGTTTTCGCCGGCGCGAAAGAGGAGCGGGTCCTGCCCGACCCCGCGGACAGGGCCGGCTTCCTCCGCTTTATGGAGCAATACGTCAAGGGCCTGGAAATCGAGAAAGCGGCGGTTCGGAGCCGCGTGGGCATGGGTTGACCCGTGCCGGCCGGCGAGATAACCCTGGCGCTGGCTTACCGTCCGCCCTATCTGTGGGAGCGGGTGGTGAAATTCTTCGCCGGCCGCGCGATTGCCGGCGTGGAAACGGTAAACGCGGCCGGATATTTCCGCACCGTGCTGTTGTTTGACGCGGTGGGGGGGCGGGTGGCCGGTTGGGTGCGGGTCGCCCATAAACCCGAAGAAAACGCTTTGGCCGTCGGCCTAAGCGAGTCGCTCCTGCCGGCGCTGCCGCTGATTGCGGAACGGATACGGCACCAGTTCGACTTGTACTGCGAACCGCATGGCATCTACGCAGCGTTGTCGGCTATGAACGAAATCCGTCCCGGGCTTTGCCTTTTGGGAACCCGGCTGCCCGGTTGTTTTGATGCGTTTGAAATGGCGGTTCGGGCCGTCCTGGGTCAGCAGATCACCGTGAAAGCGGCCGGCACCCTGGCGGCGCGGATTGTCGCCGCTTATGGCCGTCCCATAACAACGCCGATCAAAGAACTGACCCACACCTTTCCCACGCCGGAAGACCTTGCGGCCATGGGCGACGCCATTCAGGAAAATTTCGGGAAATTGGGGGTAACGTCGGCCCGTTCCAGAACGATTCTCGCCTTAGCTAAAGCCCTATTGCAAAGCGAAATCGACCTGGAAATCGGTAATCGCCCCGAAGTTGAAATGCCAAAACTCCTGGCTATTCGGGGGATTGGCAGTTGGACCGCCCAGTATATCGCGATGCGGGCGCTGAAATGGCCGGACGCGTTTTTGGACACCGACGCCGGCGTCAAAAAAGCGCTACATCCCCGCACATCCCGCGAAATGCGGCAAATGGCGGAGGCGTGGCGCCCTTGGCGAAGCTATGCGACGGTTAACCTTTGGCATACGTTAGGCGCCGCGCAGAAATAATTTGACCTGGGTTATTCTACCACAGAGACACAAAGACCCAGAGAAACGCAACCGAAAAACTTAATAAGGAGAGAGCATGTACGGTTCGACCACCTATGCGTCCCCCGTGGGCCTGCTCACCCTTGCCGGCGCCGGCGACCGTTTAGTCGGCCTATGGCTGGCGGGACAGAAATATTTCGGCGGGACCATTCTGAAGGAAAAATCGGAAAAGGCCGATTTGCCGGTATTCGCGAAAACCCGGAATTGGCTGGACCGCTACTTCGCCGGCGAAAAACCGCAGGTTTCCGAACTGCCCCTGTCGCCGGACGGAGGCGACTTCCGCCAGGGGGTATGGGAAATGTTAGGTGAAATTCCCTACGGCGAAGTCGTCACCTACGGCGACCTCGCCAAAAAAATGGCCGCCAAAATGCGGCGGCGGAGCATGTCAAGCCAGGCGGTCGGCGGCGCGGTCGGGCACAACCCCATCTCGATTATCATTCCCTGTCACCGGGTGGTTGGGGCCAACGGCAGCTTGACGGGCTATGCCGGGGGAGTGGCGGCCAAGACCAAACTGCTTGAGCTGGAGGGCGTCGACATGTCCAGGCTGTTTGTGCCTCGCAAGGGCACGGCGCTATAGGTCGGTGGGATCTACAACGCGGCATTTGCGGGAACCGCATCCGCAAATGCCGCATGAAGTTAAGGAGTACCACCGCGACCGTCAATCCCTCTCGATTCCGGCGAAACCGCCCGTTAGGGGTGCAGCCTACGCTTGCGACGCCGGAATGACGCGCGGGGAAGGGTAACCGTAACAGGGTTCGGAGCCACGTGTTACCTCAACATGCAACTGTAGTACTAACTCTCCCTCACCTGCCGCGTGTAAGTCTTCGCATCCATAAGATTGGCCAATTGCTTCGTATCCGCCGGTTCAATCTCAATCAGCCAGCCGCCGGCGTAAGGTTCACGGTTGACCAAACCCGGGTCGTCCGCCAACGCCTGGTTCACCGCCGTCACCTTGCCCGCCGCCGGACAGTACAGGCTGCTTACCGATTTCACCGACTCCAACGAGCCAAATTCGTCTCCCACCCCCAAGACCCGCCCCACCTCGGGCAGTTCCACGAAAGTGATGTCGCCAAGTTGGTCCTGGGCAAAATCCGACACCCCAATCCGATAGGGGGCGCCGGCGGAAATCCATTCATGATCCTTGGCGTATTTCAAATTATCGGGGAAGCGCAATTCTTCGAATTCTTTCATCACCGCTCCTTTGCCATTCAAGTGGAATTTTCGAAAAAATCGAGCCGACCGCCGCTCGAGTTCTTCGAAAGTATAACCCATTCGTTCGCATCGCTTTTATTTTCACCAAGTCCAGTGCGCAGGTTGAGTTGTCAATAATCCCTGGCTAACTCTACAACGCGACATTTGCGGGAACCGCATCCGCAAATGCCGCATGAAGTTAGGGTTAGCGGCGACTCAAGGGGCGGTGGCGAAA
>JAVBTZ010000153.1:0-9018 GCA_031555915.1 Planctomycetota bacterium | reverse complement strand
CCCCTGTAAACCCTCTGTCCCCCCCCCCCTTACACGAGCTCTTATAAGTGATGCACCCGTTTTCGCCGCGGGCGGCTTCTAAAAATCCCTCGAAGCCGCCCGGGTGGTGTTTTTTGCAGCGGGCGTAAAGGGACAATACACCGGCGCCGGGGACAGAATGGAAAAGATATGCGCTTAATGTTAAGCGTAAAGTGGAAATTGATCATCGCCGTCACCGGCGTCTGTTTCATCTGCCTCCTGGGCATGTTGCTCCTCAACCGTTTTCAGGTTGAGCGTTACACCATGGAACGCAACCGCAACATCGTCAGGGAAGCCGCGACCCTCGAGGCCGGGCGCTACATGCTGGCTTCGGAAAACATCACCAGTATTGGCGTCGGACTCGGCAACGTCATCGATAAGAGCATGGAATTCGCCCGAACCGACCACCACATGCTCGCCACCGAATTCCTGCAGGAGATCATCGCCGCCAGCCTCAAAAGCAGCGTGGAATACCTAAGGGGGGTCGGGGTCGCCTTGGTCCCCGACGCAATCGCCATCGGCAACGACAACGAAAAATTCCTCACGGGAAACGGGCACGTGGTCATCGGCTATCTCCGTACCGGCAGTAAAATCGTCGCCGCCGACCATCAGCGCATGGAAACGATCGTCGCCGCGCCCTGGCTCAAGGAGGCAGCCTCCGCCATTTCCCCGTACATCACCGAACCCTTTCTCGAATCCCACGCCATCGAAACGCACGGGCTGGGCCAAGCCGACGATTCCGGCCAGCACGTGGTTTTGCGTTTCGTCTTCCCCGTCCGGAACGCGGACCGTTTTCAGGGAGCCGTCTACCTCGACGTCTGCCTCTCGAAATATCAGCAAATCATGTCGGACGAAGCCGGCATCCGCCATTTCGCCAACATCATCCTGGTCAGCCCGAACAACGCCGCCGTCATCTCCGAAGCCTCCATCAATCTTTCCGAGGTGGTCGAAAACCCCGCGGCCGAACTGACCCGCCTCAAGCCCGGCTTCATGCCCGAGTTGGCCGCCGCCATCGATGCCGGACGCACCCAACTGACGCGCATGCATCTCGACGGACAAAACATGGTCGTGGCCGCCGCCCCCATCCGCCGGTCGAATATAGAGCGCCACTGGTACGTCCTCCTTTTCCAGCCGGAAAATGAAGCCAGCCTGATCTCCCGCACCGCCCTTACCCGGCAATTGTACAGCGGCCTGACCGTTCTCTGCCTGTCCCTTCTGCTGGGCTGGCTCGTCGCCCGGGCGCTCGGCAAAACCCTCAACACTTCCGAAACCTGGTACCAGAACATTCTCGACCGGGTGCCCATCCCCCTCGCCATCATCGACGCCAAAAACCTGTGGGTCTACCTGAACCCCCATGCCGCCAAAGTGAACGGCGTCGACCATTTCAAGGACGTCCTCGGGACCGACTACCAAAAGCACTTTCCGCCCGCCGCCGCGAAGTTCCTCAGGACCACCAATCACCCGGGAGCCGCCGCCATCGAGGAGCTCGAAACGGCCTTCCCCAACGGCCGCACCTTCCGCATCAGTTCCTGCCGGCTCCTCGACACCGACAACGTCTACCTGGGCCGTCTGCTCCTGGGTGTCGACGTCACCGACGCCCGGCGCATCACCCAAACCCTCGGCATGGCCTCCAATATCGCCGGCAGCCTCGACGTCAAGTCCGAGCGCATCATGACCGCGGCCCAGACCCTGTCCGAATCGGCCATTGAAAAGTCCGCCGCCATCGAGGAAATCACCGCCACCACCCACAACATCGGCGAAGCCGCGGCCAATTACGCCAATTCCGCCAAGAACAGCCACAACAAGGCCGAAGCCACCCATGTCGCCTCGGGTCGCGGCGCCAACGAAGCCGCCGAAGCCACCGGCGCCATGCAGGGGGTGGTCGAGTCGGGCCAGAAGATTCGGAAAATCAGCAAGCTTATCGACGACATCGCCTTCCAGACCAACCTTCTCGCCCTGAATGCGGCGGTCGAGGCGGCCCGCGCCGGGCAAAACGGCAAAGGCTTCGCCGTCGTCGCCGACGAAGTCCGCAGTCTCGCCCAGCGTTCGGCCAAAGCCGCCCGCGAATCGGCGGGAATGGTCGGGGAAATGACCGATAGAATCGACGCCGCCACCACCTCCATCGGCCGGCTGGAATCGACCCTGAATGAAATACGCGACAACGCCAACGAACTGCGGGTGAATTCGGACGAGGTCGCGCAACTGGCGGATCAGCAGTCGCATTCGGTGCAGCAGGTCCACGTCAGCCTGGAACAGCTTTCCAAGACGGTCTCGTTCACCATGCGCATCTCCCGGGAAACGGCCACCATCGCCGAATCCATTTTCCAGCAATCGGCGGCGTTGCGCCGTTTGACCCTGGGGGAAACGGCGGTGGCGAACGACTTGGCGAAAACCGCGGGTTCCGGCGGCGGCTTTCCCAGGGACGACGGCACGCCGTTGCCCGACCGGGGGCAAAATGCGGGTATGATCAATCCCCTCACCAAAGGGATGTCGCAGAAAACCGGCAAAACCATTCGCCTCGCCGCCTATCAGACCGAAGCCAACCGGCCGCTGCAAGACGGCGATTCGCCGTCGTTTTCGCATCTGGACAGCGAAGGGGACGGCCGATGAAAAGCACAGACAAAACTACCCGGATAGTGGCCATGGCCAAAAAAACCGCGACCCTCTCCCCTACCGACACCGCCGATTTCGAAGGGGCGCCGCCGCCGGTTTTTCACGAGGCGATCAACCTGGAAGGCCTCCTCAACCATCTGGAGGACGCCCGGCCCTCGATTATCGCCGACATATCGGAGGATCAAAATCCGCCCGCCCGCTACATCATCGGCCAGGAACTGGGCTCGGGTTCGATTGGGCAGGTCATCGAGGCGCGGGATCAGCATCTCGGGCGGCAGGTGGCGATCAAGATTCTCCACGACGGCGAGGGCCTGTCCCGTGACGGCATAGCCCGGTTCGTCGCCGAAGCGCAGATCACGGCGCAGCTGGAGCATCCGTCGGTGGTGCCGGTGCACGAGATTGGGATTATGCCCGGCGGCATGCCGTATTTTTCCATGAAGCTGGTCAAAGGGCGGAGTCTGGACGACATTATCAATTATCTCCGCATCAACGACCGGGAAACGCGGAAGACCTACAATTCGCTGGCGCGCCTCCGGCTATTCCAGAGAATTTGCCAGGGCATGGCCTATGCCCACGCCAAGGGGGTGGTGCACCGCGATTTGAAACCGGCGAACATTTTCGTCGGCGAATTCGGCGAAGTGCAGATCATGGATTGGGGACTGGCGAAAACCGTCGCCTCGGTTCTCCCCGACAGCCACGAGGACCCGGTCGCGACGGTGCGCATGGCATCGGGGATGAACACCTTCGACGGCGCCATTGCCGGCACCCCCTCGTACATGAGCCCGGAACAGGCCAGGGGCGACTTCGTGCTGATTGGCCCGCAGTCGGACGTTTTCGCCTTGGGGCTGATCCTGGCCGAATTCATGAGCCTGACCCGGGTCTACCGTCAGCCGACCTTTCAGGAGGCCCTGGAGGCGGCGCGGACACCGGCCGGAGAGGTTGATATCCGGCGTTTGGCGCCGGAAGCCTCGTTCAGCCACGGGGTGGACCGGGTGATCCGCAAGGCGACCCAGCCGGAGATAACGCTTCGTTACCGTCACGCCGGGGAGATGTCCACGGAAATCGCCAAGCTTATCGAGGAACAGGTGCCGCCGTCTTCCATCAAGCGTTCCATTCGCACGGACGATTTTGAAGGCGAGGAGGTTGGCGGTACGGCGGTGCGGGCGGGGGAGGACGCCGCCGACGCTTCGGACGATCGCCGGCGCTGGTTTACGGCCGGGGCGCTGGCGTTATTGGCGGCGGAAGCGTTGGGGGTGGTGGTGTGGCTCCTGATGTAAGGGTTTGGACAAAGCCTAAGGCGCCGCGCAGAAATAAGTTGACCTGGGGGCACCTCTAAAAATAGCTATTTTGCCCGCAGACGAGGAAGGGCGTAGCGGCAGCGTTTTGTAACACGCGGTGTCGGTTTGTGTTACAAAACGCGAGAGCGAAGCCCTGACGAAGTATCCGGGCAAAAGAGCATTTTTAGAGCTGCCCCTGGTTTATTTAACCACAGGGACACAAAGGACACAGAGGACCACAACCACAAGCCACTTTTTGCGGGTCAAGCGTCATTTGGCAAAACTTTGCTTGAGATACGGTTTAAACTTGCCGACCGGTTGCGGTTGCCCTATGATGTAACTTTTGCCTTGGCTGGATCCTGGAGACAGTTGACACGCGTTCCCGCGGGGGAGACGCGTTACCTTTATATGGAACCTTGACAAAAACGGATCTAACGATGAACGAACAAGACAAGCTTTTCTATCGCAAGCTCATAACTTCCCTGGCGATCGTCTCGGCCATCGCGGGTCTCTTGTTGGCCATCACCTACGGTACGACCAATCCCGTCATCAAACAGCGGGAGAAGGAGGATCAGGTCAAGGCGCTGCAGAATGTCTTTTTCCTGCAAAAACAAGGGAAGGAATTCAAACTCACCACCAAGGATTTGGGGAATGGCGTGACCGCCCTGTATGAAGCCGGCAAAACCGACAAGCCGGCCTATTACGCTGCGCTGGGGAAGGGGATTGGCTACAACTCCAGCGTCCCGGTCAGCTTGATGGTGGGCTTTACGGGACCGGCGGAAAAGCCGGCGACGCTTCTGAAGGGTTATGTCCCCGAAGAGCGGCTGCCCCAAACCGAAGCCGCGGAGCCGTACATCGTCGGTTTCTCGGTGGTGAACAGTGAAGAGACGCCCGGCCTCGGCGAAAAAATCAAGGATGCGAAACCGCCCTTCACCTGGGGCCAGTTCCTCACCGGCCACCGGCCGCCGCCGTCCTTGGATCACGCCACTCCGTTCCAAAGCCAGTTCCGCGGGCGTTTGGCCGGCAATCTGGTGCTGAAGAAAAACGGCGGCGACCTTGACGCCATCACCGCCTCGACCATGACCTCGAACGGCGTGGTGGCGGCTCTCCGCGATGCGAGCGGCAAACTGCAGGCGGCGCTGGCGAAATAGGGACGGGCGCAATTCGGGGATACTCGCGAATGGCGCTGAAATAAGGTTAATTCTTTGCGAGGCGGTGATTTAAAATAATTTTTACCGCAGAGAACACAGAGACCACAGAGAACCGCATTAAACTACGGATGGAAGTTAATCCTGAATGCCATTTTTATAAACAGATTTAAATCCAGTAACCCTAACTTCATGCGGCATTTGCGGATGCGGTTCCCGCAAATGTCGCGTTGTTGAGTTAAATTGCCTTTTCACCATTTCACTCCGCCATCTGCACAGCAGCGAGGTGTAAAAAAATATGCGAAAAGTATTTCTCGCGTTCCTCTTCCTGGTTTCTGCGGGGTTGGCGCGATCGGGCGAATTCAACCGGGTGTTTCTCCCCGATCTTCTTCCTGCCAACACCATTCTCTGCCTGGTTCCCCCCGACACCGTCACCCTGGAACGGGATTATTCGCAAAGTATTTTCGCCCGCCTCGCCAATTTGCCGGAAATGGGCCCGTTCCTGCGTTCCTTCGAGGAATCGCGGCGGCAGTTCGCGCAGGACATCGCCAAGGGCGCCGCGGTTCCGCCGCAACTCGCCTACGAATTGGTCAACGGCAAATTCGGCCTCGCCCTCATCAACATCGGCCTTGGCCGGGACGGGAAACCTCTCCCCGAATTCGCCTTGGCCGTTTCCCTGAAAACGCAGCCGGATCGGCAAACGGTGTTCAACGCGGTCATGGCCCTTCTGAACCGCCCCGAGGTGGTCAAAGCGGTTTTGGAAAGCCAGGGAATGGATCCGAACCTGCCCATTCGCAGTCTGGCCCAGGAGGAAACGGTCGCCGGCGCGCCGCCGATGCTGCGGATTGGCCCCAACATCCGCGTCGCCTCCATTGGCAATATGGTCCTGTTTTATCACGGACCGGGAGCGGACGGCATCAAGAAGCTTTTTGAAGCCGCGCAAAACCAGACCCAGTCGTTAAGCAAGAATCCATCCTTCGTCACTTCCTACCGCGGGGCCGAGGCGAAACCTGGGTCGTCGTTGTGTTACTTCAATGTTCCCCGGGTGGTGTCGATTTTGGACGCCCTGAATTTGGGGCAGTTGACCCGGGTGGCGGACGCCTTGGGGTTGGGATCGGTGCAGTCGGTGGTGGTGTCGGGGACTTATCACCAGGACGGCGTGCGGCACAGCATGTTTCTGCATACGCCCGGCGGCGCCACGACCGGTCTGATGTCGGCGTTGATTCCCATGCCGGCCGATTCCCCGATGGGGGTGGAGAGTTACGCCAACGTCATTCCCGCTTCGGCCGACGCCTTCCTGGCCATGCGGGTGGACATTCCCACGCTTCTCCGTGAAATTCCGTATATTCTGGACACTCTCGGGGCGGTGACCCGTCCCGGCGGCATTGCCGGGTTGGTCGCGAACGAGCGGGTCTTGGGGGTGCCGATTGCCGACATTTTCCGTACCCTTGGCGCGGACATTGTCATCCGGCCGCAGGAGGACACGCAAGTCCTGACCTTCAATAACGTCGACGTCCAGGGTTTCGAGCGGTTGGTGGCCAGGATGGAGCAGAATGCCGGGGCGCCTTTTTCCCGGCAGAATGTCGGGGGTTATGTGGTGCGTTACTTCAATCGCCGCTCCTCCATTTCGGTCCCGATTGCGCCGGCTTTCTGTTTGGTGCCGCGGGCGGCGGGGAGTCCGCAGGGGATTTTGTACATGGGTTCGCATCCGCAGGCGATAGTGTCCCTCCTACGCGAATTGACGAGCGCCCGCGAGGCGGTGTCGGGGACGCCGGATTTCCACAAGGCGGCGTCGGGGATTGGGGCGGGGTATTCGTTGTTTTATTATAACGGCGAGCGGGACTGTTACCGTCGGGTTTACAATTTCCTGTTGCCGGTGATGTCGTTGTGGGCGAGTTCGTCGCGGTACCAGGTGGATACGGGGTTGTTGCCGGTGGCGCAGTCGGTGATGCCGGCGGTGTTTGGGTCGGCGATGGGGATTCGTTGTTTTCCCGAGGGGGTGCAGGTTCAGGCGTTTAGTCCGATTGGTTCGGCGGCGGTGTTTGTGCAGCTTGCGGACAAGCTGGTGGTGTCGAATCCGTTGGTTATCGGTTATGTGTATGCGATGCTGGAAAAGTGGCTCAGCTTGTTGCCGACGTGGTGAGTTTCACCTTTTGAGGTCTCTATGTCTTATCTTTCCGTAGCGATTGTCGGGCGCCCGAATGTCGGGAAGTCGACTTTGTTTAATGCCTTGGCCGGTTCCAGGATTGCGATTGAGGGGGACAGTCCCGGCGTGACCCGGGACCGTGTTCTTTATCCCTTGACGCTTGAGGACCGCACTTTTGATTTGGTTGACACGGGCGGGATCGGGATTGTCGACAGTCAGCGGTTGGAGAAGCAGGTCGAGCGGCAGATTGAATTGGCGATAGCGGCGGCGGATCTGCTGATTTTTTTGGTGGACAGCCGGGACGGCATCACTCCGATGGATGAGGAGGTGGCCAGGCGGCTTAGGAGGGAGAATAAGCCGGTACTTCTGGTTGCCTCGAAGGTCGACACCCAGCGGTTGGAGGACAATCTTCCCAGTTTTCACGCCTTGGGTTTTGGGGATGCGTTACCGGTAAGCGCCAAGCAGAACCGTGGGGTGTACGATTTGGAGGAGGCGATTGTCGCCAAGCTTCCTCCGGACGACGGTTTGGCGAATGGTCCGACTGCGTTGGAACTCCCCAAGATTGCTTTGGTGGGTCGGCGTAATGTTGGCAAGTCGACTTTCATCAATCAGATTTGTGGTGACGAGCGGGTGATTGTGTCGGACACGCCGGGGACTACCCGCGATTCCTTGGACATCACCATTCGCACGCCGGAGGAGTCGTTTGTTTTGATTGATACGGCGGGTCTTCGCAAGCGGGGTCAGATGGACGATTCGCTGGAGTTTTTCGGTCATATGCGGACGGAGCGGTCGATTCGTCGGGCGGACGCGGTGGTGTTGATGTTGGATGTGATGGAGGAGATAGGCAAGGTTGACAAGCAGATTGCCGCGTTCATTCTTGAGCATTACAAGCCTTGCGTGTTGGTATTGAACAAGTGGGATTTGGCGGTGGAGCGTAATCCTGGGGTCAAGTTGGCCGATTTTGCCCGTTATGTGACGGATCGGATGCCTGGCATGCATTTTTGTCGATTGGCGGCGATGTCGGCGCGGGACGGGGTTAATGCGCGGGGGGTGATTGATTCGGCGTTGGGGTTATTGCGTCAGGGTGGGAGGAGGGTGGGGACGGCGGCGTTGAATGCGGCGTTGGTTGAGGCGCAGGGTAAGCGGGCGACGCGGGCGAAGGGGGGGAAGTTGGGTCGGATTTATTATGGTACTCAGACGGGGGTTAGTCCGCCGGCGTTTTTGTTGTTTGTGAATAATCCGTCGCAGTTTGACGACAATTATTTGCGTTATTTGTCGAATCAGTTGCGGGAGGCATTGGGTTATCCGGAGATTCCGTTGAAGATTATGTTGAAGTCTTCGAATGAGAAGGAGATTGGCCGTTATTCGGAGTAGGCTTGTTATGCTGGGCGGGGTGGTATAGACGTTTCATTTCCGCTTGCGTTGATTGGGTCCAGCGTCACGCTGGTTGCGGGGGTTCAGGGGGGCGCAACCAGCCCCCTATGAAATGCGGTTATAAAAAAGTCAAATAGCGGTTAGTGGTTAAGCGGTTATGAAACGCGGTTAATGGGCCGCGTAAAATGAAATGCGGTTTCAGCATTCGGTAAAAACCCATGGAAACTAGTTACGCGGCCCTACCTTTTTGAGCAAAATAGCGAAGCGCCTTTTGCGTTCGGGCCGCCAAAGCGGCTTCGAATTCGTAACCGTTCACGGCACAATTTCAGTATGATGGCAAAAACCCTGCTTTTCCCCAAAGGGAGCCCTGTTATCAGCGTACTGAAAACGAAGCCGTGAACGGTTACTCGAATTCAAAGCGGGGGGGTGGGGGGGGGGGGGG
>JAVBTZ010000036.1:0-3623 GCA_031555915.1 Planctomycetota bacterium | reverse complement strand
CAAACTCGACCGTCACCGCTTCATAGCAATGGTCCGGCCCCCTGGATTCCGGCTTAACCGCCCGTTTATACCCCGGTTGGTTGTATAGACGCCGGAATGACGCGTGGGGAGGGGTCCGCGTAACAGGCTACGGAGGAATGTGTTGCCCTTATTTCAGCGACATTCGGGAATGTCCCCGAATAATGCCTTTGCAACTACTGCTTCGCCTCCATCGCCTCCCGCGCCGCCTCCATATGACCCTCCGCCCACTGCCGGTACAAAAACGACTCCTCCGCCGGAGACTCCATCAACAACGCCTTGAAACACATCCGCGCCTCCGTAAACTTCCGCAACTTCAGGTAAACCATCCCCAAATTGTAATACACCAACTCGTAACAAATCGTCCCCGGACTGTCCTCCCCCGCCACCAAACGCTTGGCAAACTTGCCGTCCTTCGGCTTGAAATTGCTCGTAAACCACTCGTCGCCAATCTCCTCCGGTACCGGCGGCGGCGGCTCCATGTCGGTCTCCTGCTGCGCCACCGGCACCAAACACATAATCAGGGAACTCTCCGCCGCTTCCAAATTGCCGCTCAACGCATACATCAAGCCCGTCAGGTAATGGTCGACGTGATCGTTCACCGCCATCCGCTTCTCCTGAATCAACGAAGCTTGACGCCGCAGCATCGTGTCCGCCGCCGTATCGTACTGGAAAACCTTCCCCAAACTCTCCGACTGCGACCGGAGCGTCTCGACCTCAATCGACACCTGACTCTCCACCGCCACCAAGGCGCTCTTCAAATCCTGCTGCTCGGTCAGGAATTTCCGGAAAAACGACTCGGCCTTGTGCTCGGCAAACTGATCCCCGCCGTCCTTCGACTTGGCAAAGCCGTTGGCGAGATTGGAATTGTCCCGGGTCACCTCCGGCGGCAAAAACTTCAGGCTGCTTTCGAGCGCGTTCCAGTCCTTCATCACCACGCTCACCGCCACCAGCTGCCGGTCGAGAACGTAGCGGGGACCCAGGCAACGCTTCCACATCTCCATGCGCCGCTTGGGACCGGCCTCGGTAAACAACTCGACAAAGGGACGGTAACGCACCGGCAACAAAAAACTGTCGCTCCGCAGCCGCCCGACCACCATGTTCTTGAAGGGAATAAACCCGGGTAAATCCGCCTCCGCCGCTTCCGTGCCGTCGTGTGCCCAACGGACAAAGGCGGCAAGCAACCTGGCCAACCGCTGCCGCTGCAGGAAAGACTGCGACTCCTTCGCCGATTTGTCGGTCGGAAGGGTGAAGGCCGCCGGCGCCGCCGCCTTGGCGGCTTCAATGAATTCCTTGAACTGCATCGGAAAAGCCGACTGATTGTACTCCAGCCACGAATCCGCCAAATTGACCGGAAAGGTCTCCCGGGCCGCCCCCATGGGAACCACCAAACAATTCATGGGATAACGCAGCCTACGGTCGACGTCGGATTCGCGCTCCTTGGTCTGGGTCTGGGTGTCGCCGCCTTTGCCTTGCGCCCGGCGGGAGTCCTCGTCGTCCGTCCCCCCAAGTTTGCGGATTTCCGCACAATAGCGCGGTTCCCCCTTGCCGGGGGCAATCACCACCACCAACGGCCCGAATTTACGCAGTTCACGCACCTGCAACAGCGGCTGGCCGCTGACAATCATGTCGTAAAGGGTAATGGCCCGGAAAGCGTCGGTGATTTCCTGACGGTTAAGGGGCGGCGGCGGATTGTCCTCCCCCAGAAAAACCGGCAACTGCGGCATGTTTTGCCCGGAGGCGGATTCCTCCGAACAACGGTTGAGGGTCTTCTGAATGGCGCCTAGCAGATCCGCCAACTCCTGAATCCGATCGTCAAGGCTGGTGCCGGCCCACAACGCCCGAAGCTGACGCGTAAGCGCCATCATCTCGTAATTGGCGGCCTTCCACAATTCGAACTGCTCCCGCACCACCGACTTCCCCACCACCACCGTATGCAGGGATTCGTCGGCCTTCGTCATGATGTATTCAATCTTCTGGACCGTATTCACGTAACTCCGGCGATCGACAAAACTCATTTTCTCCCGGTCGAGTTGGTGCGAAGACCCGGTGATGGTTTTGAACAGGTTAAAGGCGTCCAGTACCCCTTTGGACAATTTCGCCTCCAGGCCGGTCGCGGCGATGGATTTGGGAACCGAATCCATGTAGGCGTTCAAACCGTCGATCTGGCGCTGGAGATCCTCGGCGTAATCCACATCGAGGCGGTCGCGGTACATGTCCTGAAGCCAGGGTTCAAGGTTGTAGACCCGGGTCGCGGCGTGGTTTTGCCCATAGGCGGCGGCAAGCAGCGAGAGCTGTCTGCCGACTTGCGCCGCCAGATCGGTCGGGAGCAGGTTGGGGTCGATGCTGGCGGGATCGACCCCCTTTTCCTCGGCGGCAATCCAGGCGGTGTTGTGGCGAAGCAGCTGGGGGGTGATGCCGAAATTGATGAAAGCGCAGTCGTTTTCCGAAAGGTAGATGGGGCGATCGGGGAAGGTGCAGCCGCCAATGACGGCGTTTCGGCAATAATCGTACATATTATTGGCGATGGAACGCACGATGGCCCAGCAACTCGGGAGCAACGCGGGGTTGGTTTGCGCGGCCTTGAAAGCTTTGCGCCGGGCCGCCAACTGCTTGGGTATTTGATCGAGATAACTCGCCATGCGTCAGCCTGAAATGAGGGAGGTAAAAACCGCCCCGGTCGCCAAGCGGCAGGACCGGAGCAGTACCACAATAATATCCCACAACCTTACGTACTTATACCGGAAAGTCAATAAATCCTTTGCCGCGGAACTCCGGACAGCGCTGAAATGCGGCGGGCTTTTAAGGGAAATTTTCAGGATTGCGAAAAAACACTTGCCAACCGGGTTTTGTGAGGTAAAAAACACAATGGATAAAGCGTAGTAAAACTGAAACGAACGATACGGTTGCGGTATCACCATAACGGAAATCATTCCACCCATAGAGAGGATGCATCATGCGCTGGCAAAACCGGGAAGGAAGTCAAAACGTTGAAGATCGCCGTGGCGGAGGGGGCGGTGGCGGGGGCGGCATGAGCATGCCGGCCAAAGGAGGAATGGGAGCGTTGATGTTCCTCGCGGTGATGGTGGCGGGGTATTACGGCATCGACCTGAGTCCGCTGGTCGGCGACACCGCGGGAATTTCCGGCTCGGTCGTCAGCACCCCATACACCCCCACCGCCGAAGACCAGGAAATGTCCCGCTTCACTTCGGTGGCTTTGAAAACCACCGAAGACGTCTGGGGTAATTTCTTCCGGCAAATGGGACGCACCTATCCCCCGCCCAAACTGATCCTTTATTCGGGCGGCACCGATACCGGCTGCGGCTTCGGCGAATCGGCCATGGGACCGTTCTACTGCCCGGAAGACCAAAACGTCTATCTGGACGTGGCTTTCTTCCATGACATGCAGAAGAAACTCGGCGGCGGCGGCGACTTCGCCTACGGTTACGTGCTGGCCCACGAAGTCGGACACCACGTGCAGCATTTATTGGGAATCGACCAGGAGGTGAACCGGCTTCAGGCCCGGGGTTCAAAGGCCCAGGCCAACCACATGTCGGTGCGGCTGGAGCTGCAGGCCGACTGCTATGCCGGGGTTTGGGGCAACG
>JAVBTZ010000104.1:0-3934 GCA_031555915.1 Planctomycetota bacterium | reverse complement strand
ACCGTTCTGATCGAAGAAAATGATTTTGAACCAGATGTCGGAGAGGTTTTCGGTGGTGACGTTGTGGATCAGGCCGGTGACTTCCGAGCCCTGGTGGAAGCGGTGGGAACGGACCTGAAGCTGTTCAATCGGGAACTTGGTGTCGCCGGAGTGGACGGGGATGGTGGTGCCGGTGGCGTAGGTGGTGTGGCCTTCCCAGACCTGGGGGGATTGGACGTGCCATTCGGTCCGCTGGGCTATGGGCGTCGCGACCTGGGTGACGGTTTGGACGTAGTGGGTGACGCCGTCGACGGCCGCTTCGGGGACATAGGCTTCGTTGATGTGGGCGGCGGTGACGGATACTTCGCGGGGCATGCCGCGGGTGACGTTGGCGCCGAAGTTGGTGGCGTCGGTGAGGTTTTGCCCGCGGGCGAGGATGTGGAAGTAGGCGTAGTTTTCGGGGAGCATGTGGCCGAGGTCGGTGGTGGCGGTGGCGGCGGGGTTGTTGCCGCGATAGAAGGTGAGGGTGAGGCCGACATCGGGTTGTTCGGCGCCGGAGCGGTTGAGGGCGCGGCCGCTAATCATGGTGGAATTGGTGGCGGGGTCGTACTTGACGTCGGAGATTTCCACCGGGAAAGGCGAATTGGCCAGGCGCGGATCGGGGGTGTAGGCGCCCCAAGCGGCGGAACAGGCGACGAACAGGGCTAACAGCATGGACAGGGTACGCGGCATAAACATTCTCCTAAACAAACAAAATAAAAAAGGGTAAACCGTTGGGAATATTGTGTGAAAATAAAGTGGACAAACTCCTACGACTGACATTGGAAGTATTCATCGTACCTTTATGAACCATTTTGGCCATTCAAAAATTTTTTCGTCGGGAAAAATAAAAAAAACGGGCTTCCCCGCTCGGGGAACCCGTTGGAAGCATACAGTTAATTTCCGGGGACTTTGTTGCATCTGCCAAAGTTTTACGGAGTTAGCGACCCGGTTCACCGACCTCCCCTATTCGACCAGGGTGTTGGCCGCAACCGAGACGATCCTAAGGACGGCGGTATTGGAACCGGCCCGGTTGCCGCCGCCGTTGCCGACGGTTAGGCGAACGGAGGGCTTGTCGGAGACCACTTCCCTAAGGATGGCCAAACCGCCAACCCGAATTTCGGTGGAATGGTTGAGTCTCGCGTTCATGGTCCGTCCTCCTGCGGGGTCAGTATGTCTTTTTGTCCATATTTTAGTTATCGGTTGGATAACGGGGAGGTTTAGCCGCGATTTAAAAAAGATCCAACTTAGCAATGCCCCGCGCCGCTCCGGCGGCAAGCGGTCTGTCGCAAAGGCGATTGTGAAATTGGGGGAAAAAAGCTATACTCGTCCCGTATATGCTGTTTACGCTCGGCAAGCATAAGCTTTTTTGGCAATAACCCCACTTTTCTCAGGATGAAACGCCATGCCCCCTATCGAAGCGATTATCTTCGACCTCGACGGAACCCTCATCGACTCCGAACACCTCCATGCCGGAGCCTGGAACGAACTCCTGCGCCGAAACGGCCAGGAACCGCCCAGCCCCGATTTCTCCGACGACTGCGTCGGACTCCCCGACACCTACGCCCGCGACAAAGTGCTGGCTTATTTCCCCGCCTTACAGAAAATATCCGGCGATCTGCTGGAGATGAAACAGACCATTTACCGCGAACTGGTCGCCAAGGAGGGAAGCGCCCTGGGCTATCCCGGCTTGAAGGAGCGGCTGGCGAAAATCGAACAGGCCGGCCTCCCCCGCGCGGTCGGCACCAACAGTCAAGCCGCCAACACCAGCGCCGGACTCACCGCCGCCGGCTTTATGCCCTATTTTCCGGTGATCGTCACCCTGTCGGACGTCAAGGAGGGGAAGCCGGCCCCTGACATCTATTTGCAGGCCGCCAAGCTGCTGGGGGTCGACCCGAAACGCGCGGCGGTATTGGAGGATTCGGCGGCCGGGATGGCGGCCGGGTTGGCGGCGGGCTGCCGGGTGTTCGGCATCGCCACGACTCTGCCGCCCGAGAAAATGAACGGCGTGGAACGGGTTTTCCCCCGAACCGTCGACGCCCTGGATTGGATATTAAGCGGTAACAACTGATAAAGGCGGAACTCACATGGATGAACATTTTTCCCGCGAATTTGCCCAATTCCTCAAGGATAAGCTCCAGCCGGCGGTCGTGGAGGTGAACGCCAAGAAGCGTTCCACCTTTCTCCGCGCCTTGGGGGCGGGACTGGGCTTTTTCGTCATGGTCGCCGGGGCGGTTTATTTCCTCATGGCCCCCTACCGTAAATTGATGCAGGAGTACAGCCTGACTTATTGGCCGGTCATGCTGCTGGTGCCGCTGGCGGTGGCGATGGTCGTGTTCAGCATCACCTACATCCTCGGGCTGAGAACGCTCGTGAACGTATTCCGCGACGCACTGGTGAACCGTTTGGCGGAGTTCATCGACCCGGGGATGGTGCACGAAAACCAGCGCCCCCTGGCAGAGACGACTTTGCGGGACAGCCTGTTTCTCAGGAATCTCAAACCCCATTCCGGCAGCGATTGTTTTCGCGGCCGCATCGGCGCGGCGGCGGTGGAGATCGTGCCTTTGCAGGCGACGGTGAAACAGGGCGGGGACACGGAGGAAGCGCTTCACCACGGGGTGTTTCTGAACGCCAGGATGGAAAGGCCCTTTCCGGCGCCGGTCATCGTCACGCCGCTGGGGGTGGAGGTGAGCCGGAGCGGCCTGGAGGACAGCTTGCGCGGGCAGGGAGTGGCGGCCGAGGGCGGTCTGGTCCGCGAGGAAGCGGGGGGACGGCAGGTGTTGTCGCCGGCGGAGGGCAGATGGTATTGGGAGGGGCGGCTCAAGCCTGAGACCTTGAGGCGGCTGGAGGAGGCGCGGAAGAAGAAAGGGGCGGAGTTTTACCTCTCCTGCCGCGAGACGACCTTGTCGGCGGCGTTGTTGTCGGATCGGAAACGCCTGGACTATCCGCGAATTTTCGATGAAATGGATTTTATGCGCTGTCAGGAATTTTGCGCCGACGCCGAACTTCTCGCCGCGGTGGCGCGGGATATGGGAGAATAGCCGATCATGATGATGTGGATGCTTGCCAAGGTTGGGGTGAAAGCGCTTTTGGCCAATAAATTGCGGAGTTTTCTGGCGGTACTGGGGATTATCATCGGGGTCGGAGCGGTGATTTCCATGCTGGCCCTGGGCGCGGGGACGCGCGCCAACATCATGGAAAGGGTGTCGTCGATGGGAACGAACCTCCTCATCGTCAGGCCGGGGATCGCCGGCCGGCGCGGGGTGATGTCGGGAGTGGCGCAGACCATGACCATCGACGACTCGCTGGCGATTGCCAATAACGTGCCGGGAGTGGACCTGGTGTCGCCGGTGGTGTCGGGGAATCTGCAATTGAAATACTTCAATAAAAACGCCCAGACTTCCACCATGGGCGCGGCGCCGAGTTATTTGCAGATTCGCAACTTCGAAATCGATCACGGCCGGAATTTCACCGACCTGGAGGTGGAACGCTTGGCCCGGGTGGCGGTGATTGGCCCGACCACGGCGGAGAACCTGTTTGGCAAAGACGAACCGGTGGGGTCGACCATCAAAATCAAGGGGGTGAATTTCCAGGTCATCGGCGTCCTGAAAGCCAAGGGGGACCAGGGTTGGTCCGACCCCGACGACCAGGCGATCATCCCCATCACCACCGCCATGAAACAAATTCTCGGGGTGGAGCGAATTAGGGAAATCGACGTCCTGACCCAGGAGTCGAAGGAAGGGAACGGCCCGGTGGTGGCGGGGGTGACGCGGCTTCTCCGGGATCGGCACAAGATTCTGGCCAACGCGGAAGACGATTTCAACGTCAGGGACCAGGCCGAAATGATCGACATGGCCCAGTCCTTCGGCACGACCATGTCGATTCTTCTGGGCAGCTTGGGGGGGATTAGCCTATT
>JAVBTZ010000109.1:0-17101 GCA_031555915.1 Planctomycetota bacterium | reverse complement strand
AAACCCCAATACTAACCTAAAATTTAGGCTTCTCTGGGCACTAGGTTTAAATCTATTTATAAAAATGTAATTCCGTATTAACTTCCATCCGTTGTTTAAGGTGGTTCTCTGTGGTCTCTGTGTTCTCTGTGGTAAAAAATTATTCTAAATCATCGCCTCGCAAAGAATTAAACGCCATTTGTCTCTGTGGTGAAATAAACTTTACGCCATTTCAGTCCGCCGTCGGCATTCTTCACCTTTCCGCCAACTGCGGAAAAATCCCCATCAATAACATCCCCCACGCCCTTAGGGAATCGCGGTAGATCTTCAAAAGTTCTACCGTTCCTTCGCCGGTCTCGTCCTGTCCCGCGCAAACCAGGGTTCGCCAGGCCGAGCCGCAGCGTTTGGCGTATTCTTCGAAACAGATCCCCGTCCGCCTCACATCCGTCCCGCCGGTTATCGCCAGCACGGTCCCCGCCCTCAGCATATCGAGGATTTGCCGCGAGTAATAAACATTCTCGACAATGTTCCGCGAATAGCCTTCCTCGAAAATCCGCTCCCGGGCGACGCCCCGTGCCACCAGCCAATCCCGCATCGCCTCGGCTTCGACCCTGCCGCCGCGGGGGACGCCGCCGCTGACAATGAGCGGGGCCTCGGGATAAGCCGCCGCGGCTTCCCGGGCTTTTTCCAGGCGGCGGAGCATTTCTTCGGCCAGGCTGCCGTCGGGGTTCAAGACATAACCCAGGACCACCACCGCCCAAGAGCCGGTTTCTTCGGTGCGAGGGGGAAGGGCGGAACTTACGCTTGCGGCGAGCCACTTGTCGATATTGTCCCATAGATCGACCAGGCGGGCGGCCCTCGCCGGAGCCGCGTCGTATAGAAGCCGCAGAAAACGTTCCTGCTCCGCCTTGCGTTTGGCAAAGCGGTTCCAGTGGGCGAGGTAGACCAGGGTGTCTGTGTCCCGCGGGGCGAGGGCGTGAATTTCCCCCCATATTTTCAGGGAAATTTCCGGGCTCTCGGTCTGGATGTGCCGGTTGGCGAGGGCCAGCCGGAGGTCGATACGCCAGGGGGAGCGGCGGATGGCGCCTTCCAGGAGCGACTCGACGTACCGGTCGTCCCGGCGGTTGTAGCCGGCGCGGAGGTCCGGTAGAAGCTCCCCCAGGGTGGGATCGAATTGCGTGCGAAGCATGGCTGCCTTTCAAATGAAACGCACCTTGGTTCTTTTTAAATAACGTTCCCGCAGGACTCCCGCCAGACGCTTCACCACGTTGCGCCTTATTTCCAAATCCCCGGGCAGGGTCGGATCCTGATGCGCTTCATTGATCCGCGTTCCCACCAGGAATTCGATGTCGTCCGAATCCAGAAGCAAATCCAAAAGGCGATCCGCCGCGTCGCCGTTCCCCGCCGGTCCCCCGCTTTCCAGGCGCCGCGCCGCCGTGGTCAGGGTCAGGACTCCCTCCGTCACCAAATCCACGCCCGACAGGATTGAGCAAGGCGGCAAACTCGAACCCGGTTGTGGATTTTCCACCTCCATCCTGGCTCCCCATTCCCGCGCCAGCAGGTTCGCCGTCGTCCCCCCGCACACCGCTTTCCGCCCGGGGAATTCATCCAGGCGCGCCGCGCACTCGCCGTCCCGGTCGGGGTCGTAGGGGGGGCCGGTCAGGACCATCAGCCGGCGGGGGGTGCGGAAATACAGGACCACGCAGCTGGTGTCGTCGTTTGGTTGTAAATTCGGCTCCAACCCCATCGCCTCCTCAACTACCGCCCGCGCCAGCTCCCGGCTGGAAATTTCCCCGTTCATCCGCACCGCTTCAGCCAGGAAATCCGCCAGGCCCTCGCGGCGCCAGCCCAAAGGATAAGCCAAAGTGCCGGTCCCCGACTGGGTCACGCCGTCCGAACACAGCACCAAACGGTCGCCGGCCCGCAGCTGGGTGTCGGTTATCCGCAAGTGCCGGTCGGGGAAAAGCCGGCTCGTCACCACCCGCGCCGGCGGCACTTCTTCCGGGACGTCCCGCCGCAGCAGGACAAACTCCGGATTCCCCTCCTCCACCACCCGAATCGCCCCCTCTGCGTCGCAGTCCGCGATGGAGAAGGTGGCGTAGGCGATTTTCCGCACCTGGCACACCGGAAGGGACTCCATCATCACTTCGCAAGAACGCAAAAGCTCCGTCCCCGCCTCGATGAACCTTAGCGCCATATGCGCCGTCATGCAGGCGAGAATGTTCGCCTTGACCCCGCTACCGAGGCCGTCCGACAGCACCGAAATCAGCCGTCCCTCGTTTTCGAAACGCTTGGACAGATAGGCGTCGCCGCAGACGTTCTGATTCCACTTGCGTTCCGCGTAATGCTCGATGTCTATGAACAATTCGTCGGTGTGCACTTCTTCACCCCCTCGCCGTTTCCCTCATCTTCTTCGCCGGCGAATCCTTCGGCGATGGAACTGAGTAGAATCTCCGTGTCCGCCATATGTTCCCCCAGCCGGCAGGCGATTTCCTGAACGGTGGCGATATTTCTATTGATGACTTCGCGGGCGCGGCGGGCGATTTGGTCGCGGCGCATCTCGTTCTGGGTGACGTCGTCGACGATGGCGCCGACGATCTTGTATTCCTCGATGACGAAAACTTCTATGGTCAGGAGCCGGTCGCCCATCTTCAAACGCTCCCGCTTGATGTCTTCGCCGTTACGCAGGGCGGCGCGAAGAAATTTGCCCAGGGGGAGCAATTCCTCGACCGGATAACCGGCCAGCCCCGGGCTCGCGGCGAATTTCTCCAAAATCGCCTCCCCGGCCAAGGCGGCGAAAGGGCGGTTCGATTCTATGATTCGCAAGTCGCCCCCGACTATGACCACCCCCGAGGGCATGCAGCGGAGGAGCGCGTTGGCTTTACGCTGGGCAATCGACCGCATGTAGCCGGCGCACATCGAAGTCTCGGCGTCGCCGGACAGGAGGGCCCGGGCGAAGGTGCGGCAGGTGTCGTAGCCGCAGGCGCCGCAGTTCAGTTCGTCGGTGGAACTTTTCTTGCCCACCCGCGCCAGGGCGTCCTTCACCGCAGCTTCGCTCCATTCCGGGATGTCGGCCGGTTTCGCCTGGTAAGTCATTTCCAAACGCAGACCCGGCCGTGGGCCGGAAGGACCTTTTCTTGCGTGTTCCCGCACCGCCACTATCCCGTCGATGGGGGAAGGATCCCGCGTCGCCGCCGGACCGTTGACGCAGCCGCCGCGGCAGGCGAGACCTTCAAGAAAAAACGGCGGGGCCGGACGCGAATTCTTCAATTCGCTCAGGGAAAACAACAACCGCTTCAAGCCGGAAATCGACTGCAGCCGCACCGTGGCGGGACAACCGTAATGCTGCAGCGTTTCCACCATCCCCCCTTCCAGGGGATACAGGCCGCCTTCGCCGGCCGGCTTGGGGACAAAAACATCCTCTTCCCGCGGCGTATACAAGTTTGGCCGCACTCCCTCCTCGGCCAGCCAGCCGTCCAGTTCCGCGAAGGTGACGGCCAGGTCCATCAGTTCGGGGTGTTGATCCGCTTCGCTTTTCTTGGCGGCGCAGGGGCCTATGAAAACTATGCCGATGTCGGAACCGAAGCTTTCCCGCAACAAGCGGCAGTGGGTTAGGGCGGGCGAGGCGATGCGGGTGAGGTTCTCCACCAGGGCCGGGACGTGCTTCCGTACCAAATCCACCAGGGCCGGGCAGGCGGTGGAAATGAAGAGGCCGTCCTTGGCTTCCGTAAGTTCGCGGGCAATGCTGGCGGACACTTCTTCCGCCCCCAGGGCGGTCTCGCCGACCCCCCTGAATCCCAAACGCCGCAAAGCAGCAATCATCTGTCCCGGCGACCACTCTGGATACGCCGCCACCCAGCTTGGCGCCAGGCTGGCATAGACCGGCCGGTCGGACCGTAGCAGCAGGCGCGCCCGCCCGACGTCGTTACGGAGCATCTTGGCGCCCGACGGACAAATCCGCACGCAACGCCCGCAGGCGACGCAGCGGTCGGCCACGATATACGCCCGCTCGTTTTCGACCCGAATGGCTTTGACCGGGCACTCGCGCACGCATTTGTAGCAGTCCTGACAAATGGTCTCCTGGGTGTAGACAGGGAATAGATGTTGCATCGATGGCCTTTCCTTAATTTACTTTTCGCTATGCCAGCTTTTAATTCGCTTCTGCATTTCCTCGATTCCCAGAACGCCGTGGGCGAAGCCTTTGCGGACCAATGCCTCCGGCAGGAATTCGTCATATTTTTCAAAGAGGGGAATTTCCTTGTCGTACACCAGTTCCATAGGGTCCAGGGGCAACTGTTCCATTTCCTGGAGAACTTCGAAGAATTCTTTCCGGCCCGCCCGCATCTTGAATTGCATGAAGTACGGCCGGGACGAGTCCAAAGCGGCCAGGCCCAACCGCTGCCCGCACTTAAGCTTCAGAAAACGCTCCAGCGCCAGGAAAGCATATGTCCCCAGCCAGGGGAACAGGCACCACATGTCGCCGCCGAGGCAAATCAGGGGGGTCTCGGTGAGGCCGGAGTTATGCGCCGTGCGTCTGGCGGCCTGGAGGCGGACGACCGCGTTTTTCATTAGATAGGGGTAGTTCGCGTCTTCCCGCAGCGCTTGGCGCATGCGCTCCAGAATCCTGGTGTTGATGTCTCCCGGGCACTGTCCGAAATAGGCCGGGACCTTGCCCTTCACCGGTTCGCAGTAAATCAGATGCCGCTGGTGGTCGATTTCCTCGACTATCCAGACCTGTCCCGCCAGGGCAAGCTTCTCCCCGACGGGCGGCGGCATGACGATGGTGCCGAGTTCCTGCGACTGGCAGCGGACGGTGTATTCCTCGTTCTCCTGAAATACGGCGTAGAACTTGTAGGAGTTAAGCTGCCGCTCGCCGGCCAGGCCGACGATAAGCCCTCCTTCTTCGGTTTTCTGCAGGTGATCGTTCGCCAGAAGATGTTGCAGAAGAAGCTTGTAATCTTCTTGCGGCACGGCGTGAAAATAGCTTAGGTTAAGAACCCGCGCCGCCAAAGCCGCCGCCGACATTTCGCCGCAGGACGCCAGGGTGCACATGGTCTGGTGATATAAGAGGCTGTAAGGTCTACGGTCCAGCCGGGGCGGCTCCACCCAGCGTTCTTCGGCATAAAGCTGCACCAGGCTAATCCCCTGCAGCAGCTTCCAGGGAACGGTGGCCGGAAGCATGGCCCGCGCTTCCGGTTCATCTTCCCGCATCACGAACCACATCTCGGGGGGAAGCTCCCGCCGGCCGGTGCGGCCCATTCGCTGTAGAAAGGACGACACGGTAAAGGGGGCGTCCAGCTGGAAAGCCCGCTCCAGCCGGCCGATGTCGATACCGAGTTCCAGGGTTGCGGTGGTGACGGTGGTTTGGCATTTCTCGTCGTCCTTCATCACCGCTTCGGCCGTTTCCCGGTAGGAGGCGGACAGGTTGCCGTGATGAATGAGAAAGCGGTCGGGTTCGTGGTTGGTTTCGCAATATTGCCGGAGAGTCGTCGTCACCCCTTCGCATTCTTCTCTTGAGTTAACGAAAACCAGACACTTCTTGCCTTTGGTATGCTCGAAGATGTAGCCGAGTCCCGGGTCGGCGTTTTTGGGGGCGTGGTCGGTTTTCTGTTCCAGAACCGGCAGCGCTCCGGCCACCTCTTGGTCGGCCGCCGACTGTTCGCCCTGGATGAAGAAGTGCTCCAGCGACAGCCGCCATTTAACGCCCCGGTTTTCTATTTTGGGAATTATGGTGTTTCGGCCGGTGCCGGAGGAGAGGAATTTGCCGGTGTTCTCGGGGTCGCCGATGGTGGCGGAAAGGCCGATGCGGCGGGGGTTGACGCCCGCGAGTTTACTTAGGCGCTCGATGAGGCAAAGGGCCTGCCCGCCGCGGTCACCCCTTAACAGCGAATGGACTTCGTCAATCACCACGAAGCGCAGATCGCCAAACAAACGGCCGATGTAGGCGTGCTTGTGGAGGAGAAGCGCTTCCAGGGATTCGGGGGTGATTTGCAGGATGCCGGACGGGTTCTTCAGGAGCTTGTTCTTGTGGGACTGCTGGACGTCGCCGTGCCAGTGCCATACCGGAATGTCCGCCTCGCGGCAGAGGTCGTTGAGGCGCAGGAACTGATCGTTAATGAGCGCCTTCAGGGGACCCAGGTAAATCGCCCCGACCGAGCGGGGCATGTCTTCCGTGAACAGGGTGAGGATGGGGAAGAAGGCGGCTTCGGTCTTGCCGGAGGCGGTCGAGGCGGAGAGGAGGACGTTGGCGTCACTGTTGAAGATGGCGTCACCGGCCGCCACTTGGATGGCCCTGAGTGACTGCCAGTTGTTTTGGTAGATGAAATCCTGGATGAAGGGGGCGAAGCGGTTGAAAATGTCCATTAGATTTCGAATTCCTCGAATTGCTTGTCCCCTGCCCCGCCGCCGGTTTCCGGCTTGGCGAAAGCGAAGCTTTCCCCGCCCAACAAATCCGCCACCTTCAGCTTGGGATTCTGGTAAACCAGGTTCAACACTTCTATGAAGTCGCGGATGACCTCGCGGGGGGTGATTTGCTGTTCCGCCCCGATTCGGCCGAATTCTATCTTGATGAAATTCACCAGGTCGTCCTGTTTCACAATTTGCGCATAGTCAAAAAGCCCGGCGTGGATGGCGGCCAGTTTTTCGATTAGCACCAGCAATTCCTCATAGGTGAGGGCTTGCAGCTTGATGACCGGCGCCAGGAGATCCTTGATTCCATTCTTGCTGAAGCGGCCGTCCTCCAGGCGGGAGCGGAGCGCCTCGTAACTGTAGATCCCCCGGCGGGTGTCCTCGATGCATTGCGGCGTGCCGCACATGATGACCCCGAGGTGGCGGGCCTTCCCCTGCAGGGCGTCATTGTACATGGTGAGGATTTTCTCGTAATTGTACTGCCGGGTGATGCTGTTGGGAATTTTGTAGATGTTGACCAGTTCGTCAATCAGGACCAATAGGCCCTGGTAGCCGGCCTGCCGCAGGAAGGCGGCGAAAAGCTTGAGGTATTCGTACCAATCATCGTCGGAGATGACGATGTTGACGCCAAGCTCGGCTTTGGCTTCGCTTTTGGTTGGGTATTCGCCGCGGAACCATTTTACCACCTTCGCCTTGTTTTCGTCGTTTCCTTCCAGGTGGGCGCGGTAATACAAGATTAGCAATTTGGCGAAATCGAAGCCGTGCACCATTTCGTTGAGGGAATTAATTGTTTCGTAGATTTTCTTTTCTACTAGTTGGCCAAAACCGGCGGCGTCGAAGGACAAGCCGCTGGCGGCGGCGACTTCGCTTTGCACCCCGCTAAGCCAGCGGTCCAAAATGAGGCCGAGGGCGCCGCCTTCCGGCCGGGTTTTCGTCGACATGTTCTGGACCAGCTCCTTGTAGGTCGCCAGGCCCTGGCCTTTCGTGCCCTGGAGGCGCCGTTCGGGCGAGAGGTCGGCGTCGACGACGACGAAGTTACGGTCCATCACGTAGTTGCGGATGATTTGCAAAAGAAAACTTTTGCCGCTGCCGTATTTGCCGGCGATGAAGCGGAACGACGCGCCGCCGTCGGCGATGATGTCGACGTCGCGGAGGAGGGCGGCGATTTCCATTTCCCGGCCGACGGCAATGTACGGCAGGCCCACGCGGGGAACGACTCCGCCCTTGAGGGAGTTTATTATGGCGGTGGCGATTCTTTTCGGCGCTTTCATGTCGGAACAGTCCTTGTCAGTTCTATGAGATCGGCCAAATATTCTTCCAGCACTTCCGGCTTGTCGTCGGCGTAGACAATAACGGTGTCGTTGAAGCGGGGGAATAATTTTTCATTTATTCCCTCCACCAGAACCGATATGAGGAAACCTTTTTCCTTGAGTAAACCGGAGTACGGTTCACCCCTAAGCAGGCATTGCACAAAACGGTTTTCCGTTTCGTTCAAGCCGCCTGGCGGATTGTCGGCCGCCGCCGGGCTTTCCTCCACGGCCGCGGTGGGAACATTATTCTCCGGGGAATCTTGTTTCATGTCCTCTTCCAACAGGAGCTTTTCCTGCGTCGAGCGGGCCGTTTCCCTTATCCCCTGCAATTTTGAAACATCTATGTCAACCCGCACCGGTTCGTTTCTTCTCTTGTCCGCAAGATAGGCGTCGACCTCCTTGGCGATTTTCGCCTTCAGGGTTTTATTGGTTTTGCCGTCCTGCAAACTCGATTTGAAGTCGAACCTTTGCCGCATGAGAAAATCTATGCTTTTCAGGATCGCCCCGATTTGCTTGTTGTCGTTTCCGTACCAGACAAATCTTTCGCAGCTCCAAGCGCCGTTCCGGTAAAAATACTTGTGGTATGCCCCGACCTCGTAAACCCGTTCCCCGGGTTCCGGCCGGCGGTAGAACACCGCCGATTTGAAGAGGTGATAAGGCGCCTGGGTAATTCGGCCGAACAGCCTGTCCCGGGCGTTCTTGTCCGGCAACCGGTTATAATATTCCGAAATGGCGGCGAAAACCCGGTACACCGCCTCGCAGACGTCCCCGGGATACTGGCCAAAGAACCTGGAGGATCTCATGTGGTATGAGGAAAGGGCATCCAGGGCCGCGAAAACCTCAAACGCCGAATGCGACCGGTAATCCAGGAGAGTCAATACCGCCTGGTCCAAGTTTATGTCCGGCAAGCCTTCCAAAAGCGACCGGTCGAGATTATAATAGATTACATAATCCTTAAGCCACATTTCCACATAGGGGGTTATCCGCTCGTCAAGAAGCCGGTACGCCGTCCAGAATTCCTTGAGGGCCTGGTAACCCTCCTCCGGCGAAGCCACCCCGATTTGGTTGAGAAGTTCGTAAATGTAAACAAAAGCGAAAGAGAGCGATGTTTTCTCCACCAATCCTTTCCTCACCTGCGTCCGCCAGGTGAAATAGCCCCGCAACTGCGCGTCCGACATCGCCTGATAGGTCGGGTAATATTGCTTGAATTCGCCGGGGTAGGGGAACGCGTCCGCGAAAGCCGCCATGAACTTGCCCTGTTCATAGAATAATCTTTCGTTGGACCAGTTCCCGGGGTCGAGCTTGCGCATCGCCCGAATCTTCGGCGAAGCCGTATTTTCGAAGCTCCGTCCGGTCATGACAATCGGTTCGTCCCGGTAGATTTTCGTCGCGAAATTGTCGCTCGCGGTCAGCTTGGGGCTGGCGAGGATCTTGTCGATAAGCCACTGGGTCCGCGACTTCTCCGCCACTGCGCCTCTCCCTCCAGCATCGTCGATAAACAATTGTACGGTAATGGCCGCCGATATACAAATGTCCGACCGCACGGAAAGCGGCCGGACATCTGAATCCCATTTCTCGTGTAACGACTTGTCGCAATTTCAGCGGTTCTAAAACGGCTCGGTGATGGTCACATTATCAAAAAACCCGCTGCCGTCCCCCCGCACCGGCATTTTACCCGGCCCACTGGGCGCCACCAGGACCGGCAATTTCACCTGGCTGTCCGGCCGGCCCTCGGCCGCCATTCTGGCCCGCCACGCTTCGTAACTCCCTTCGGCCAACAGCACCGCTCGCGGCGGAGCGATCCGGCCGTCCTCGCGTTTGGCGTGGTACTCGCAGTTGCGGCGCATCAGGTCGTCGTCGAAAACCGCCAACAGCTGCCGCACCCGCTCCTTCAGAATGTTCCGCCGGTGCCGAAGAAGTTCGCCGCCGCCGGTCACTTCCATCGCCACCACATAATTCGCCACTTCGCCAATTACCTCGTAAGTCACGGTGAAGCCGTTCAGAAGCGGGCCGTTCGCGGCGGCGAGTTCCATCGCCGCCACCACCTGGTCCTCGGTCAATTTTTCGCCCGTGGCCGACAGGACCGCTCCCGCGCGGCGTTCGAACGCCACCTCGGGGGTACGGCGGTTAAACCCGGTCACCCGCAGCAAATCGCCCAGGTCATAGCGGTAAAAACCGCCGGAAGTGGTGATAATCAGCCGGTAAAGCCGGCCCTCCTCCAGTTGTCCCGGCAGGAGGGTCGCCGTATCCGGCTTGGGGTCGTCCATTTCCGCCGGCACGAACTCCATCACATGCCCCCCAACCGCCAAAACCCCCGACGGACTTCTGTCCCGCATCGGTATGGAGAAGGTTCCTTCCGAAGCCCGCAAGCCGAGGCAACGCATGGTGGTGTTGCCCCATAGGGTTGCAACGTGGGGGAGATAAAATGCTGAAGCCCCGCCCTGCCAGGTCAGGAGTATTTCCAGATTCGGCCAAACCGCCTTCGGCCGCAGGTCTCCGTCGACCTTAAGGATCTCCCGTAATTTTTTTGCCCGGTCCGGATTGGCGCGGAAACCGGCCGCCAGCGCCCGCCGCGCCTCCGGCTGGTTGGGGTCGTTGCGGGCGGGGTGTCCATTTTCGAGACAGTCGAGAAAACGTTCGGCCTCCCGTGACAGGCGTCCCGCCAAAGCCACCAGGGTGGAGGGGTTCACGGAAGTGACCACCCGCAGATTTTCCTCGGCCAGGGCGAAGAGGATCAGGTCGAACCAGCGGTCTTCGGCGTTTTTGAGGTGTTGCACTGCGCTGGGTGCGGCCATGCGTCGCCTGACGGGTATGGACTGGGAGTCGAGTTGTTTTCCGCTCATCGCCCCATAGGGGATGCCGCCGGCGGTGCGGCCGATTTCGGCCGGGCTCGCCACCACCAGGTACTTCCCCTGGTTTACGGCGGGATGATCGCGGTAGACCCGGTGCATCCACAGGAGGTGCTGGGCATGGTGTTCTTTTATGAAGGCGCGGTTAACCGGGCAGAATTTTGGTTGCGAGGTGGTTCCCGAGGTGAGGGAGAACATTTCCGGCCGGCCGGGGATGAGGATGTTTTCCTCGCCGTTTTTCATGCGTTCGATTTCGGCGGCGAAATCCTGGTAGGAGCGGATTGGTATGGCTTTCCGGTAATTTTTCCAAATATCGTTCGAGGATGACTGGGCGATCTGGGAGAAGGAATTATTTTTACCGAATTCGGTGGCGGCGTTACGGTGGAGGATGCGGCGCAGATTGGCTTCCTGGGTGGCATAGGGGCGTCCGACCGCTTCCAGGAATTTGGCGTTGGGGCGAAGCATGACTTTGTCGAACATCCAGCCCAATAATTTTGTCATTACCGACTCTTTCACCGTAATCTCCCCTGGGGACAAAACCAAGCCGTATCATATGTGATGGGCAAGGGCTTGACAACGATTAACTAGCCGAAGGGGAAGTAATTTAGAGGCAGACAAGTTTCAATCTGTCGTTTTTTACCGGAGTTCCCGCTTCTTGGAAAGGGAAAAACGGTTGCTGTTGACATTTAACGCCGGGATATGGATTATGGGAAAGGGGAAATAGCGCTGAATTTGGGGCGAGCGCGCCATTGGGTTGTGTGGCTCGAAGAGAGGACTTGTCCCGAAAATTGCACGGTATTTGCTTTGCTTTTCTGGAGAAGTCCACGTAGAGGGGGACGCCTAATGGGCGATCAGTTCGCATTTCTGGCCAGAGCCAAACCCGCCAGCTTATACCGTCTCCTGGAAAAGTTTTCCCTGGAAGAAGCGGCGATTGCCCTTACCGGGCTCCCGCACGCCCTGGCGCTCCAGATCATATCGTTTTATCCCGAAGAGCGCCAAGCCCCTTTCCTGCCGGCCATGCGCGAAGCGCGGCGGGCGGATGAGGCTAGCCGCAATCGGGTCGCCGAAAAGATTCACCGCCTGATTGCCGACGCGAAAACGGCGCAAGGCGCGACACCGGGCCGGGACCTACCCGCTTCGCCGCCGCCGGCCGTTCCCGCGCCGCCGCCAAGGACGGTCCCCAGAGCGGGACCGCCGCCGGCTCCCGCAACTCCGCCGCAAGCCGTGTCCATTCCCCCTTCGCGTCTGGTTATTCCGCCCCGAACCGAATCTTGGGAAGAGGCTCAGGATACGCCGGCTCCAGCCGTACCGCCCATAGCCAAACTGCCGCAAACCGGGCAAAGCGTACCGATTGGCTCGCTGGCCAGATCGCTGGCCGAACACCTGCCCCTCCCCGGCCGGAAAATCCCCGACGCGATTCTCAAGGAATTGGAAGCGGAGTTTACCGAAGGGGAGCAGGAAGCCGCCACGCCGCCCGGCCCGGGAAAACCGCCCCTCCCCGCTGCGGCCCGGCAGCCTTCGCCGTCGCCGACGGGACCGGGTAATCCCTATCATAATCCAAATCAAGCGCCCTCCGGCCCGCCGCCAGCGCGTCCGGCGTCGGGTCCAGTGGGGAGACCGCCGGCCGGACCGGTTAGACCGGGGCTTAGGGGCGGCGGCGCCCAGCCGGGAGCGCCGGCGGCGGCTGGACCAAACGCCGGAAACAGAACGGTCCCGCCCCGGCCGGCCGCCGAGCCGCCCCAGGCGAACAAGAACCATATGCCGGGACCCGGCCCCGCGGTAGGAAAACCCGGGCCGTACCAAGGCCAAACGCCGTCCTCATTTGCCGAAATGCCGCCGACGGCCTCGGTCCTGTCTGGCGGTCCGGCGGCTCCTGCCGCGCCGGCGGAAGGGGAGATTCCAGCGAAACCTGCTTCGGCCCTGTCGGAGTTGGGGGGAAAATTGAAGGGGGTGCTTAAGCAGGCCCATGCGGAAATCAGCAAAAATTTAATTGCCAATTCATCGGTGGCGAAAGCGGCAGCGGGTAAAACGCCGGCCGGTAAAGCGCCGGAGCCGGCCCGGCCCCAAGCCGGGCGGGAGCGTCCGGCCAGGCCAACGCCGGAGCCGCGGAAACGGCCTGAAGGTCCCACCCAGTGGATACCCCGGGCGGCGACCTCATCGCCCATCAACGGTCCGCCGATCCCGGGCCGGCCCGAATCGGCGTCGGGGGATCCGTTGGCGTCGCCGTTGGCGGCGGAATTGTTGAATCGTATTGGCAAGGCCCAGGAAAAATTTATGCCCGGGAAAGCTGGTGGCGGGGATAAGCCCCGGGAACCGGCGGTGATGGGCGGCGGGGCTGGCAAGGGGCCGGCGGTTGTCGGGGTGGGGCTGGGGAAAAAGCCGGTGTCGCCTCTTGACGCGCAGGTGGTGGGACCGGTTCGGGGTTTGACGCCGGCGGAGCGGAGGCGATTATTGGAGGAGCAGGAGCCTCGCGAGGGGGTGGTTGGTCGGGGCAAGGTGGAGATGAGTCGGACTCCCAGGATGATTGGCCAGGGGGCGAAGCGGCTGCGGGACATGCCGGCGGAGGGTCAGGGGGGGGGTGGCGGGGCGCGGCGGGTGGATGGGAAGGCGATTTTGGCGGCGATTTTGCGTGAAGCCGATTCGGGGGTGCGGGATACGGTGCGGCATGACGATCCGGGTTTATTCAAGGAATTACGGGGGAGGATGTTTTTCTTTGATGATTTGGTTTTGACGGACGATCTGGCTTTGGCGCAGGTTTTTACGGCGGTGAAGGTTGAGGATGGGGCGTTGGCGTTGCGTTTTGCGGCGCCGCGTTTGCGGGACAGGGTTTTGCGGGTGGTGAGTCCGGGTCGGGCGCGGGCGTTGCGGGAGAGTGCGCCGTCGCGGGCGGGGGTGGATGCTATTGAGGGGGCGCAGGAGCGGGTGTTGGGGGTGGCGTTGCGGTTGCAGTCGGCGGGGCGGATATTGATTGATCCGAGGGATCCGGATTTGGCGGGCGAGTAGGGAAATAGCGGTAAAGAGGGGTAAAAAAGGGGTAAAAAAGGGGTAAAAAAGGGGTTAAAAAAAAGCGGTTTAAAAAAAGGAGCGAAGCGACGATATGGTCCAGCGTGGCCGCTGGTTGGGGGGATTCGAAGGGGGCGCAACCAGCCCCCTTGTCAATATGCGGTTATGTTTTAACGCAGTTAAAACGACCTCGCTTAGGAGTCAGCGAAGCGGAGCTCCGAGGGATCAAAAAAGGAAGGAAACCTGATAAAAATAAACACCTCGCCAAGTGAGGTTGGTCTTTTACCCACCTTATTGGAGGTTTTATCCGTAGGTGGTTTCCTTCCTTTTTTGCCTTGTCGGAGCAACGCTACGCTGGCTCCTAAGCGAGGTCGTTTTAACTGCGTTAAAACATAACCGCATATTGACAAGGGGGCTGGTTGCGCCCCCTTTGGAACCCCCCAACCAGCGGCCACGCTGGACCATATCGTCGCTTCGCTCCTTTTTTTTAAACCACTTTTTTTACCGCTTTTTAATCCCTATTCCTATTCCCACCCAACAACCCCAACCGCCAAGCCCAATACAACATGGTCATCAAAGTGCTAATCGCCGCCGCAATATAAGTGAACGCCGCCGCCGTCAAAACCGCCGACACTCCATTGGCTTCGCGCCCCGGCGCCACAATCTGATGCGCCACCAAAGCCCGCTTGGACCGCATGGAAGCATTGATTTCAACCGGCAGAGTAATCACCTGAAAAAGAAAAGTCACCGAAAACAGAATCAAGCCGACTTTCGCCAACCCGAACATCTGCAAAACCAAACCAAACATAAGAATCGGAATGGCAAACTTCGAAGCGATAGTGGTCGGCAGAAGAAGCATACTCCGCAAAGCCAAAGGCGCATAATGCCTGGCATGCTGCAAAGCGTGGCCGGCTTCATGGCAAGCCACACCCACCGCCGCCACACTGTCCCGATCATATACATCAGGCGAAAGGTTGATGACCTTGGTGGCGGGATTGTAATGGTCCGACAAGGCGCCACCCTCGTAACGGCGAATCTGCACGTCGTTAATGCCCTCGGCCTGCAACATGACCTGAGCCGCTTGTGCCCCGGTCAGACGTTTCGTATTCTCCACTCCACTCCACTTCTTGAAGGAGGACTTGATCCAAAACTGCGTCCCCATGGACAAAACCATGGTAATGCCGAAAATCACCAGATACACCGGGTCCATCCCGAACGTCATGCCACCCATCGGCGCACCCATCATTTTGTCTCTCCCTTAATGTCAGAGGTTACGCAAACTTAATGGACTAACCAAACAAACAGTAAAATGGCGCCTATGCGGCGCCATGGAAAACCGAATAGAGGAAAGGTTCATTGCCACGAACCATGGGCTTTTACCGGTACTTAATTAACTGTCGGTAAATTTGCCCTATCATGCATTTTCAGACAGGTTCCGGTTCATGCCTGAGGGTTTTAAAGCGCCCGGAATCGGTAAGTTTCATGAAGTTGGCAAATCCGGCCATGCGCAGGGCGCTTAACACCGGTCCATGGGCAATGATCGTGATGGTTTTTCCTTTGGCCTGGGCCTGAAAAAAAGCCGCCGCCATGATCCCGATACAAGTTGAAGTGATACGATGGATGCGGGAAAGGTCTATGATCAATTTCGACTGTTCTGAGGAAACGAGTTGGCTACAAGCGCGGTCGAATTCGACATCATAGTCGAAGTCCATTTCCTTGTAGACGCTCAACTCCCCATCCTTCAACTCATATTCGGGTCGCATGAGGCACCCCTTTCAGTGAGTTTTGTGATGTTCGAGTTCCTTCCCCGCAAGCCCCCACAATACCATTGTATCTCGAATATCCTCCGTTCGCCGTAAAAAACATCAAACCAGCCAATTTTCCAATTGGGCCAACACCTCGGGTTTTTCCACCGGAATATTGACCTTCCAAATGGCGTCCTCGGCCTCGGGATTTTTATTTTCGGTATAAGCGAACATGGGACTGGGGACCATCCGGTAACCGGAATCGGGCAACCAGTCCGCAATCAGCCGATGTACGGTATCACGGATGTTGGCGATCCCCTTGGCGGTGGCTTCGGCGAACTTTCCGGAGGGAATGACCCAACTCACCATGCCGACCGGGATATTGTCCAGGGAACCCAGGATCCCCATTACATACTCGCAGCGAATCCCCGCAATTCCCTTGGCCAAATCCTGCGAATTCGTTTCGGTCAGGAAGTTGAACACGGCATAGTAGCGGTGCCTGGGGTCGGTTGGGGCCTGTCCGAGAGGGAGGAATTTTTCTCGCCACAAAGTGGCGGTGTCAGATGTTCCCATCTCCAGCACGACCCGGACTCCGACTACGGTAAAGTCATCGCAATCAATGATTTCAGGGGCCATTGGCTACCTCTCGCGCTACAGGGGTGAGAAAAAGGCGACATGCCCAAGGATAAAAACCAACACTTCATGCTATCATACATATCTTTTGGGCTGGTAACAATAAAAAACCGCCGGAGCTTTTCACACCTTGCTTCTCAAATGGACAACCGCAACTAATACCTGCAGAAATAAATCATTCCGCCAATAATGCCGCCCCTAGGGCGCCAGTGAACTGGGCCAAGTCGGAGCGTTTTATTTCCAGCCCCGACGCTTCCGCCACCGCCCGCAGGAGGGTCTCATTTTGTGCCACGCCGCCGGTAAAATAAACCGTCCCCTTTGCACCAACCTGTTTGAGAAGCAGCGTCACCCTTCGACCGATCGCCCGGTGCACCGCCCGCAGGGTCTCCCGGGCCGGCGTGCCCTTGGCCGCCAACCCCACCAGTTCCGATTCGGCGAACACCACGCAGGTGGAGGTGATTTCAAAAGGGGGCGACTCGGAGGCATGTTCGGCGGAGTCGCCGCAGTATTTCGACAACTGCCCCACGTCCAAGCCGAAACGGGCGGCGGCGACTTCGAGGAAGCGCCCGGTGCCGGCGGCGCAGCGATCGTTCATGGCGAAGTCGTCGACGCCGCCGTCCCGGTCCATGCGGATGGCCTTGGCGTCCTGCCCCCCGATGTCCAGGATGCAGGCGCTGTCGGGATGGAGATGGCGGACGCCTTTGGCGTGGCAGGTTATTTCGGTGACGGCGCGGGCGGCTTTTTCGGCCTGGGAGCGGCCATAGCCGGTGGCGACGACGGCCAGGTCGGCGCTGACCAGGTGGTGCTGGTCGACGATGCGGTCGATGAGTTCCTGGGCCGTCTCGGAAGGGGTGTGGTTGCTGCGGAGAATGGCGTGGCCGAGTAGGGATTGGTCCGGCGCGAGAATAACGGCTTTGGAGGTGGTGGAACCGAGGTCGAGGCCAAGGCGGTAGGGCAAGGAAAAATCCTTTCGTTGTGGTTATCTGTGTCCTCTGTGACTCTTGGTAATTCGGGGGTAATTCGGGGACAATCACGAATGGCGCTGAAATAAGGTTAATTCTTTGCGAGGCGATGATTTAACATAATTTTTTACCACAGAGAACACAGAGACCACAGAGAACCACCTTAAACTACGGATGGAAGTTAATCCTGAATTCCATTTCTATAAATAGAT
>JAVBTZ010000182.1:0-6000 GCA_031555915.1 Planctomycetota bacterium | reverse complement strand
GCCCTTGGGCAAGGCGGAGCTTCGCAGGCAATATTGAATATATTGTCAAGAAGCTCCAACGCAACCCAAGGGCGCGAAAACGCAAATCTATCCGAAAATTTAGGCTTTACGGGGCACTAGCATGAATAACCAGTTGCGGTGACCTTCGTTCTTTGCCGCCAGCGCGGAGTTATTGTCTAACCCTATACTCATGCTACTTTTACGGAAGTGGTTCCCGTAAAAGTAGCGTTGTAGGATTAACTTCCATCCGTAGTTTAAGGTGGTTCTCTGTGGTCTCTGTGTTCTCTGTGGTAAAAAATTATTTTAAATCATCGCCTCGCAAAGAATTAACCTTATTTCAGCGCCATTCGTGAGTATCCACATAATTCAATTTTGGTGAATTCGCTGCCTTCAAGGCGGCCCGGACGCAAAATTCGCTTCGCTCTTTTGCTCAAAAAGGTAGGGCCGCGTAACTAGTTTCAAATGGGTTTTTACCGAATGCTGGAACCGCATTTCATTTTACGCGGCCTGTTAACCGCGTTTTAATAACCGCTTTAACCGCTTTAACCGCTTAACCGCTAACCGCGCACCGCAACCACCTTATTGACTTTTGGATCAACCGCATTTCATAGGGGGCTGGTTGCGCCCCCCTGAACCCCCGCAACCAGCGTGACGCTGGACCCAATTAGCGCAAAGCGGAAATGAGGCGATTAACCCATGTCAAATCACCGACCGCAAAAACGACCCCAGCCTCTCGCTCGCCGGCGACTCAAACATCGCCTCCGGCCCCCCCTCCTCCACAATCACCCCATTATCCATAAACACCACCCGATCCGCCACCTCCCGCGCAAACCCCATCTCATGCGTCACCAAAACCATGGTGTAACCCTGAGTCGCCAATTCGCGGATAACCTTCAAAACCTCCCCGGTAATCTCCGGGTCCAAAGCCGAGGTCGGCTCGTCGAAAAGAAGTATCGACGGCCGCATCGCCAAAGCCCGGGCAATGGCAACACGCTGCTTCTGCCCACCCGAAAGCTGCCCGGGATAAGCCTTGGCCTTCTTCTCCAGCCCGACCATGCGCAAGAGGTCCATAGCGCGCTCGCGAACTTCGGCGGGGTTCTCCTTCTTGTTCTCAATCGGGGCGATCGTGATATTGTCGAGACAGTTCAAGTGACCGAACAGGTTGAAATGCTGGAAAACCATCGCCGTCTGCAAAATGAGGCTCCGCACCACCTTCTCCGGCCGATAGCGGCTGCGGCCGTCGACCGTTTCGACCAGGACGGAACCGTTGATGGTGATCCGCCCGCTGTCAATAAGTTCCAGCTGATTCACGCAACGGAGCAAAGTCGACTTCCCCGAACCGGACGATCCGATTATCGACACATGTTCCCCGCGTTTGACCTTCAAGGTGACCCCGTTCAGGGCGTGAACCTCGCCGTAACGCTTATGGATGTTTTCCAAGGTTACGATGTATTCGCTGGTGCCGGCGTGAGGGGCGGCGGGGGTAAGGGTACGGGTATCGGAGCGGGGTTCGGCGTGCATAATCATACCGCCTCCTGTTCGTGCCGGGAGAAACGCTTTTCCAGCTTTTGGTAGACGACGGTCAATATGAAGGTAATGACCAGGTAACAGCCCGCCGCCAGCAAATAGGCGGTGGTGTTGGTGTCGCGGTTGGCGGCGTCCTTGGCGGTCTTCAGCAGTTCCGGAACGGCAATGACGTTAGCGAGGGCGGTGTCCTTCACCAGGGTGATGGTTTCGTTGGAAATGGGGGGGATGATGCGGCGGATGGTTTGGGGGATGATGATTCTGAACATGGTGCGGGTACGGCTGAAACCGAGGGTCTTGGCGGCTTCGTATTGGCCGCGGTCGATGGATTGGATGCCGGCCCGGTAGATTTCCGCGAAATAGGCGGCGTAGTTCAGGGCAAAGGTGACGATGACCGCGGGAAAACGCCCCAAGCGGAGAAAAGTCCAGCCGCTGTTGTTGGCCATGATGCCGAGGCCGTAATAGAAAAAGAACAGTTGCAGCATCAACGGCGTGCCGCGGAACAGCCAGACATAAATGCGGCAGAGAAAGCGAACCGGCCAGAAACGCGAAATGTTCCCCAAGGCAATCGGCAGGCCCAGGGGAAGCGAGAGCGCCAAAGTGAGAATGAAGATTAATAATGTCTCCCCCAGCCCGCGCATGAGCGCGGGCCAGAGGGTGGTGATGTAATCCATGGAAAAATTCATACAGCCAAACGCCTTATTTCATGTTGAGAAGAAGATTCGCCCCGAACCACTTTTCGCTTATTTCCTTGCCAGTCCCCTTGTCGATGACGGCCTGGATGGCGTCTTCGACCGCGCGGCGGAGCTGCTCGTTGTCCGAGTTGTCGGGGATGGTGCGGCGGAAGCCGATGACGTAGAGGTCGTCGCCGAAGTCGACCGGAGCGACTTTGAGGGAGGTGCCGAGGTTCTTGTTCTTGTATTGCCCGAGAACTTCATCGACGATCATCGCGTCAATGCGCCCGGCCTGCATGTCGAGGATGCATTCGTCGTAGGTGGAGTATTCGTGGAGCTTGTTCATGATGAGGGGGAAAACCGGGCTGGCCTTGACGGCGTCGAGGCTGGCCGAGGCGGCTTGGGTGCCGACCTGGTAATTAGCCAGATCTTCCAGCTTTTCGATCGTGACCTTGGGGTTGGTCATGATGACCAGCTTATTGTTGAGGTAATCCTTCGAAAGGGTCATGCTGACTTCGCGATCCTTGGTGCGGGACATGCCGTTCCAGAGGCAGTCGACGTTGCGGGCGGCGAGTTCCATTTCCTTCGCCGACCATTCGACCGGCTGGAAGACGACTTCGAGGCCGAGTTGTTGCCCGACCGCCTTGGCGAGGTCGATGTCGAAACCGACCAGGTTTCCGGCCGGATCGCGGAAGCCCATGGGGGCGAAGGTGTCGTCGAGTCCGACGACCAGTTTCCCCGGGGTGGCGAGTCCGGGCAGGTTTTCACCGGCCGCTGCGGCTTGGCCGAGAACACCCCAGGCAATGGCAAGGCTGACGGCGAGGGCGAGGATAACGTTGTTCTTCATGACAATCCTTCTATGTGGCAAAGGTGGGTGGAAGTTGCCGCCGGGATTGCGGCAAACAGTGCGGCATTATACCAGCAAGCGAAGCCAAGGGCAAATCCTGAAAACAGTTTTTAGTGGGGATAGCGGGTGGCGGTTGCATAACGGTGACGTGACGGTTAAAATAACGAACGAGTATTTGATGATTAAGTTTTCTATTAATTGGGGAAAAAACAAATGCTAACCGTACCGATGAATGAAGCGAAAAATACGCTTCCCCAGTTGGTCAAAAGGGCTGCTGCAGGTGAAACCATCCTAATTGGCGGGGACGGCAAGCCTGAAGCGGTTTTAACCTCCGCCAAGGCGATAAAACCAAAAAAGCGGATTGGACTGTTGGCGGGCAAACTAAAGGTACCCGATGATTTTGACGCCCCGCTACCCGATGACCTCCTACGCTTATTCGAAGGAGGGGCATGATGCGCCTCCTATTGGATACCAACGCCCTGTTGTGGGCCTTGGCCGGTGCAAAAAGGATTGCGCCGGTTCGTGAATTAATCCTCGCGGATGAAACTGAGGTTTTTATCAGCTCGGTTTCTTGGTGGGAAATCGCCATCAAAGCCAAGCTGGGCAAGCTCGACGTCGATTTGCTCGAACTGCGCGTTGCTTCCCGTGACAGCGGTTTCCGGGAGCTGTCACTAACCGGAACCCACGCGGAAATTTTACTCACCTTGCCGCAGCATCATCGAGACCCTTTCGATCATATGCTTATTGCCCAAGCAATCGCGGAACCAATGCGATTTATTACCGGCGATGCGATTATGTCGCAATACATCGACAACCTTATCCAAATATAATCTGCCATTAACCCATTAAAGCCCGCAACACTTCCCCCGCCGCGTCCCGCCTGACGCCGCTCCGAACCGCCCAGCGCCCGTTCACCAGCACCGAATGAATCCCCTCCGGCAAACGTTCCGGCTCGGCGTAAGTCGCCATATCGCGGTAGCGGGACAAATCCAACAACAGCACATCCGCCGCCAGGCCCGCCGCCAAGGCGCCGCGGTTCCTTAGCCCCATCCGCCGCGCCGGCAGCATCGTGACCGCCCGCACCGCCGCCTCGATTTTGAGCCGGCCAAGGTGCAAAGCGTAATGCGAAATGAACCGCGCCTGCGTCCCGTATTTACGCGGGTGCGGCCGGCCGCCACGGGAGTAAAGCGAGTCCGACGCGACAATCGCCCCGGGCGCCGTCAGGAGCATCGCCACGTCCTCCTCGCACTGGTTATGCGACACCATCGGCAAATTGCCCGCATTGTCGAGAATCAGCAGCATCGCGCACTCCTCCGGTTCAATCCCCCGCTCCCGGGCGATTTCCAGCAGGTTACGTCCCACCAACGCCGGGTCACGGCCGCCGGCGACCACCACCGAATCCCAGCCGGTCGAGGGAATCAGGTTATCCCAGTCGTTCTGCTCCCGCCGCATCTCGGCCAGGATGTCCCGGCGAATGGCGGGGTCGGCAAGGCGCGGCAACAAGGCCGCGATGCCTCCGGCCTGGTAGGCGGGGGGAAGCAGGGCGTGCATGGCGGTGGAGCCGGCGGCGTAAGGGTAAAGGTCGTAGGTGACGTCCTGGCCGGTGGCCTGGCCGGTGGCCTGGCCGGCGGCCTGGGCGGCCTGCACCAGGGCCAATGCTTGCGGCGGCAGGACGCGCCAGTTCTTCTTGCCGGCGGCCTTGAGATGGCTGATGTGCAGGGACGCCCCCGCTTCGCGGGCGCAGGACACAACCTCCCCGACCGCCTGCAGAATCAGGCTGCCTTCGCCCCTTACATGGGTGACCACGGGACGGTTGAATTCGGCCGCCACCTGGAAAAGCGCCACGAGGTCCTGCCGCGTGTAGAAGATTTCCGGAATATAGGTCAGACCAACCGAAAGGCCAAGAGCGCCGGCAGCCAGGGAGGCGCGGGCCAGGGAAGTTACGGCGTCCCGTTCCTTGGCGGTAAGGGGACCGGGCTTGAAGCCGCAAACCGCCACCCGCAGGGAACCCCCGCCGACCAGAAAGGCTTGATTGCTGAAGAGTGGCTGCCGGCCGGCCGCGTCGAGAAATTCCGCAAAATCCAGCCCTTGCAGGAGCGGCGGAGCCGGCCCGAGAATGGGTTCGGCGTATTCCTTGAATTCCTGATAATGGGCAAGTGAATTCGGGGCGGCCGAGAAGCCGCACAGCCCCGAGACGAAGGTCGTGATGCCTTGGGCGACTTCCAGGCCGGTCACCGGCGTTTCCCAGGGGACAAGGTCGCCGTGCCGGTGGATGTCGATGAAACCGGGCGTGGCGGCGAGGCCGCGGGCGTCCAAGACTTCCCGCGCGGGACCGGCGAGGTCAGGGCCAAGGGCGGCGATTTTTCCGTCGCTGACGGCGAGGTTGCCGATATATGGGGCGTTGCCGAGGCCGTCAATAATATTGGCGTTGCTGATAAGGATATCAAACATAAGTCGGACATTTTCCTGACGAAATAGGCTTCGGACCGAGTTGACTTTTCCCGCGGGATTTGTAGGATTTCCGCATTCCGCCGTCGGAACGGCGCTTACATTGATAAACACCGGGGGGAAATCACATGTTTAAATGGGGCTTGCTGCTGGCGGTATTTGCGGCGTTGGCGCTTTGCGTGAGCGGTTGCGCGAATGACCGGTACCACCAAAACCGCCGCGGGGACGTCCACGGCAATACCGACCAATACCGCCGTTAAGAGTATATGACGCCGACTTAGTGAAAATGCAGTAATTTGGGGACATTCGCGAATGGCGCTGAAATAAGGTTAATTCTTTGCGCGGCGATGATTTAAAATAATTTTTTTACCACAGAGAACACATAGACCACAGAGACCCACATTAAACTACGGATGGAAGTTAATCCTGAATTCCATTGCTATAAATAGATTTAAATCCCGGGGCTATACGTCATTCCGCAGTTAAGAGTGGTTCTCTGTGGTCTCT
>JAVBTZ010000060.1:0-21999 GCA_031555915.1 Planctomycetota bacterium | reverse complement strand
ACGTAATGGGGAATTATCGAAACGGGCCGATTCCATTCAAGAATTCTTAGTGGGTGGGGAAAAAGTTTCCCGTTTAAATTGATGTAAAAAGCAGGTGCGATAAAAAAGCCTGAAACGCCGGGCAAATTCCGATAATCATTGTCGCGGCGGCGGCATGTTTTCAGGAAAACCGCCCGCCGCGAGTTGGAACGGGTTGACCGAATCAACCGCGGTTGAACGGGTTTTGGCAAAAAGAGGTTTCCGCAGGTCGAAAAGAAGGCAAAAGAAAGGAGGAGACCTCCTGGAAAAGGTCTCCTCCACTTTTGGGTAAACGGTACCGTACTGAAATTGATTGAACCGCAAATCCGGCTTTGCCGGCTTACCCCTCTTTCGCCAGTTCCAGCGTTTCCTTGGCCGGCGGCATGGCCAAAGAGAACACCAGGAACACAATCAAGGCGCAAACCAACCCCGGTATCACCGGCTGCTGCTCAAAACCGAAAAAGCCCACCGGCGACCATTTCCGTTCGTACAATACCGACACCACGCTGCCGACAATCAACGCGGCGATGGTTCCGGCGGGAGAAGCCTTCTTCCAGTAGTGGCCGAGAATGTAAGGGAAGAAGGCGCCGGCGGCGCGGAGGGTGAAGGAGAACATGAGGAGGTCGATGATGCTGGTGGCGTCAAGGGCGATAATCAGGCTGAAGAAACCGACAACCACCATGGAAGCTTGGGTGACCCGCATGACTGCTTTGTCGGAGGCGTTTTTGTGAATGAACTGCCGGTAGATGTCGTTGGCGAAAATGGAGCCGGCGCCCAGCATGTCCGAGTCGGCCGAGGACATGGTGGCGGAGATGATGCCTGAGAATAGAAGACCGACAATCACCGAAGGCATGGTGTGGGTGGCGAGAATCGGCAGGGAATAACGGGCGCCCGAGGCGAGAAGTTCCGACTTCGAGACCTTTTCCATATTCACCAGGGCCAGCATGATGATGCCGAGAATGGTGGGGATGAAGGCGTAAATGCCGTTGATGAGGGCGGCCAGAATCGAACCCTGGACTGCGGCTTTGCCGTCCCGGGCGGAGTAATAGCGGGCGACCGCCTCCTGGCCGACCGTGAAGGTGGCGATGTACATTATAATCAAGGCGGCGACCGCTTTGGGTCCGCCGATGCCCTTAAAGAGGTCGAACGTTTCCGGGGGAACGTTCTTCACCACGTTGTCCCAGCCGCCGGCGTAATTCATGGCGAAGGGAATCGCTATGGCCATGCCGAGCACGATAAGCCCGACCTGAACGAAATCGGTAATTGCCACCGACCACATCCCGCCCATGACCGCGTAGCAAGTCACGACGATGGCGACGGTGATGAGGGCGGTTTTCCAGCTGACCCCGATCATCACCGAAAGAATGGTGGCGGAGGCCATGAACTGGCCGGCGGTGAGACCGATGAGGGGGAGAATCATGGTTAGCGAAGTGAAAACGCCGGCGACCGGACCGTAACGGCGGCGGAAATATTCCGGCACGGTACGGACTTCCGACGCGCGCAACTTCGGCGCCAGGAAAGTCAGGATGATGAAGGCTATCCCCATGGTCATGACATACCACGAAGCGCTCAGACCCCACTGGGAATTACCCAAATTGCTCGCTTTCTCGACCACCCCCAGCGAACTGCCGCCGCCAATCTCGGTGGCGGCCAGGGTGCCGGCCATGAGAATCGGCCCCATGCGCCGCCCGGCGACCAGAAAGTCGGTGGAATTGCTGATGCGCTTGGAGGCATAATAGCCGATGCCCAACATGCCCAGCATGTAAATGATTACTATGGAAATAACGACAGTGTCCAAATTTTCTCCCCTTTCAAAAAAAATATCGACCAGAAGCACGGCAAGCCGGACTTTTTACAAAAAACCCGTACCAACCGCCGGTCAGCGATTTTGTAAAAGCAAAAACCCTTGCCTCGCAGGTGAAAACTTCAGTAGCAAAATGGGTGGAAAATTCTATCGAAATGGGATTGTTGCAGGTGATGAATACAGTAGGTTGCCGGTGGGAATTTTCAAGCCGGCATAATCCTCGCCGCATATATACCGGTATCGGCTTGCATGTGCATAATAATAATTATAAGCGCAAAAAAAAATTAGTCAATTCTGGATTTTCGAATCCGGAAAAAAAATAGAAAACCTTTACCATGGCTATTCCGGCCACGGCGGCCAGCCTCCCCGTCTCATTTCGGGGGCCGGTCCCCGTTGGGCCGTTTGGCCTTGGCCAATTGCATCGCGGCCGACGGATCCATATCCTTGATGACATTCAGTAAATGCAGGGACAGTCGATTCAGCAACTGCCCGGCCTCGTCGTTACCGGTGTAGGGGGGGAGGGGGCGGTAGGTGTCGGCGGAGTCGAAGAGGGGGCGGATTTTTTGCAGGATGTTGGCGTCGTCGCCGGCAGTATATTGCCGCAGAATATGCCGTACTTGGGCGAAGAGATGCTGGAGATAGGCGAGGGAACGGGCAAACTCGGGGACGGCTTCGCCAAAATACTTGATGCTGCGGATTTCGGCAGAGTCCAGGCCGTAGAGCTCGCACATGCGCTCCAGATACGCTTCGGCAGGACAGGCGAGCCCAATCTCCTGCGCTTCCAGTTCACCCACGCTAACCTCCAAAAGGCGCGCCACCGTTTCCAAACTGAGGTTGCGGCGTAAACGACCGCCACGCAAGGCATTGGCGAGAAGGTTGGGTGAAAAGCGAAGACCTGGTAGAGCGCCCGCCGGCTTGTGGGGGGTGACGGTTGGAGGCGGGTCGGACAACAGGGTGAAAGGATGGACCTGGAGCGCTTCGGCAATTTCCTGCAAGAGTTCGAAGCTGAGCCCCTGTTTGCCGTTTTCGATCCGGCTGATGCTGGCTTGACTGCGGTTGATCTTGGCGGCAAGCTCTTTAGTGGACATGTGGAGTTTTATGCGGCAAGCTTCTATGCGCTTGCCGATCGCATACTTGTTCATGCCGTTCCCTCCGAGGGTTATGGTTGGGATGTATTTCGGCGGTGTTATCAATGTAATCAACATGGGGTGAATAACAGTGACAAATATTTTCTCAATCATATTATACAACCTTTAGACAAGAGGCTCTGGGGATAATAACGATTTACGGTTTTTTTTTACATCATGCGCACATCCCTAATCCAATAGGACTGGAATCCGCTATGCCCGCCATATTCATGGTAAGTCTTGGCTGCGCCAAAAACCTGGTTGACAGCGAAATATTCCTGGGTGAAACCCTGGGAGACGATTTTGAACTGGCGCTCGAACCTGAGGACGCCGACTTCGTCATCATCAACACCTGCGGCTTTTTGGAAGACGCCCGCAAAGAAGGCCGCGAAGTGATCGCCGAATTTTTGGCCATGAAAAGCGGCAGGAAAAAACGGCCGTTATGGGTGGCGGCGGCAGGATGCTGGGCGGAAAGGAACCCGGAGATTCTCGCCCGGGATTTCCCCGGCCTGGATGCGATTTGGGGCTTACGCACGCCGTCCGGCCTGGCGGAAATTATTCGTGAAATCATGCAAAATCCGCCCCGGCCGGTTCCGGCCAAACACGCCGGAAACCGCAGCAAACCGGCGGGAAACCGGGCGAAAGGGGCGGAAACGCCCCCGCCCCTCCCCCAACTCACCGCCAGCGGCCTCGGACACCGCGACGCCCCCAGGGACGGGGGGAGACTGGTCACCACCCTGCCGTCCTTCGCCTATCTCCGGCTTTCCGACGGTTGCGACAACCGTTGCGCTTACTGCGCCATTCCCCTGATACGCGGCCCTCTCCGTAGCCGCAAACCCGAGGCGGTCGTCGAGGAGGCGCGCATTTTGGCCGACCAGGGCGTGCAAGAACTGGTTCTGATTAGCCAGGACACCACCGCCTACGGCTTGGACCTGGGGAAAGACGGCAACGGCCGCCTGGCCGGTTTACTGGAAAAACTCCTGGCGGCGGTCAAGGTGCCGCGGCTTCGGGTGCTGTACGCGCATCCCGCCCACCTCGACGCCGCGACCCTGGACCTCCTCCGCCGCGAGGATCGCCTCTGCCGTTATCTCGACCTGCCCATCCAGCACGTCTCCGACCGGGTCCTGGCGGCGATGAACCGGGGCTACGGCCGCCGGCGGATAATGGAAATTGTCGAAAAACTGGCCGAAGTGGAGGACTTCACCCTGCGCACCACCAGTCTCGCCGGCTTCCCCGGCGAAAGCGCGGCGGATTTTCAGGAAGTCCTGGCCTTCGTGGCGGCGGGCCATTTCCAGCATTTGGGCGCTTTTGCCTATTCTTCCGAATCCGGTACGCCGGCGGCCGGTCTCGCCGGGGCGGTCGACCCCGATCTGGCCTCGGGCCGGCGCGACGAAATCCTTGCCGCCCAAGCGGATGTGGCTTTTCAATGGCTTAACCGGCGGGTGGGGGGGACGGAGGAGGTTCTCCTCGACGCCATGGACGAAGAAGACACCTTCATCGGCCGCAGCCGGCACGAAGCTCCAGACGCGGACGGAATTATTTATATTCAGGACTGGGAGGGTAAATGTCGGGTCGGCGATTACGTATCCGCTTGCATTACCGGTCGGGACGGCTATGATTTGCTAGGGAAAATAACGACGGGGAAACCTACCTCGTTTGGCAAAAAAAAGGGCGGACGCGAAAAAAAATAAGGTGCCTCCAACCACCGCCGCCAGTCATATATATATTCCTAAACCAAGCAAGAAACTCCCGAGACGATAATGCCAACCGGCCAGGACACCCCCAATAATGAACTCGGCGCCGAAAACACCGACCATAACGGCGGCAATGCCCCCATCGGTCCCGGGGTGACCACCTCTTCCGGCCGGCATATCGCCCCCGACAGTTACCCCGGCGCCAAGTCAATCCGCCTCAAACCCAAGAATATCCGGGGCGGCCTCGCCACCCGGTTGGCCATTCCGGTGATCGTCGCCCTGATTCTGGGGCTGGTGATTCTCGGTCTGGTCATCCGCCGCAGCGTCTTCCAATTGCAAATGAACGACCTCAAGGCTGAAGCGGCCAACTCCGCCTTTATCCTGGGCCAGACCGGCCGGCTGTTGATCACCCACCGGGAAAAATTCCTCAAGGACCACCCCGATTACCAGCACCAGGCCGAATGGCGGGCCGGGGATCATTGGCTGGTCACCCATGGCTTTGTCAATGCCAAGGATTGGGTGGAAGCGACCGGCTTCCAACTGGACGAATACGCCCCGTCGTCGGTACTGGAGAAGGCGGGACAAAAAACCATCCTGGCCGATATCGATCGTTACCTCGGTTCCAATAAAATCAATACGGAAATCGTCGCCCTGTTCATTCTGGACGCGGACGGAGACATCCTGGCCGCCAGCAAAAAACCCACCTTCCGCTACGATTACTTCTCCCTGCGGACCATTCCCATGCAGGCGCCGTACCAGGTGGTGGGCAGTATGACTTTGGGGGTGGACTACGTCAGCAACCCCGGCATGGAACCGGTGGTGCGCGGGGTGGCGAAGATCATGAGCCGGGATGAACCGGACGAACAGATTGGCCTGGCGGCGGTGGTTCTCCGCACGGTGCGGCATTACCGGGATCAGAATTCCTTCATGCTTACGCTGGTGGGGATGGCGGTACTGTTGAGCTTCCTGATGGCGTTGGCCAGCTGGTATTCATCGCGGCGGGTGGTGGCGCCGATGCGCCGTCTGGCCGAAGACATGCAGGCCATGGCCGAAGGCGACTATACCCGCCGGGCCGGCGTCAACGACGCGGACGAGACGGGCTTGCTGGCCCAAGCCTTCAATTCGATGGCCGAGCGGCTTAGGGTGGCGCGGCTGAACGAGAAGGAGTCGAACCGGCTGGAAAGCGATTTGGCGATTGCCCGGGAAATCCAAAACAATCTTCTCCCCATGCAGACGCCGCGGGTTCGCGGGCTGGACATCTTCACCACCTACCGTCCGGCCAAGGAAATCGGCGGCGACTATTTCGACTTCCTGCCGGTCGACGACAGTCATATGGGTTTGGTGGTGGCGGATGCGTCGGGGAAGAGCATTCCCGCCGCCTTGGTGATGTCGAACACCCGGGCGATACTCCGGTTTGTGGCGCCCGGGAACACTTCGGCCGCCGACACCCTTACCCGGGTGAACGCGATAATTTCCGTGGACATCCCGAAGGGGATGTTTGTCACGGCGTATTACGTCCTGTTGGACCCCCTCAACAGCAGCATGCTTTGCGCCTCGGCCGGCCACACTCCGCTATTGCTGGCCCGGGCCGACGGTTCGGTGGAGCTCCTGAATCCCGGCGGCATTGCCCTGGGGTTCGACAGCGGGCCGATTTTCGAGCGTTCCATCCGTGAGCAGCGGGTGAAGTTGCAGTCGGGGGACCGGGTGCTTCTTTATACGGACGGGGTGGTGGAGTGCGTGAACACGGTCGGGGAGGAGTATTCGGACCGGCGTTTAAGGGAGTTTTTGCGGAGAAACCGGGGGCTTTCCAGCCATGATTTTGTGGGGGCCCTGATGGCGGATTTGGACCGGCATCGGGGCGCGGCGGATATGCGCGACGACACGACGATTGTAACTTTCCGGGTGCTATGACATGAGCGGCAAATTGACCATCTCGACCGAAGCGGTGACGTCGGCGTCGACGGTGTGGACGCTCCGCGGCGACATGACTGCGGCGGATGCGGCGGTCGTCGAGGCGGAATGCGAGCGTTTCATGGCGGAGGGGAAAGCGGGGGTGGTGGTGGACTTGTCGGAAGTTGGGGTGGTGACGAGTGCGGGCTTGGGGGCGGTGGCGGATATGGCGCGGGTGCTCCGCTCCCGTAACGGGCGGGTGGTGGTGGCGGCGGGGGGCGAGAGCGAAGCGGCGAAGCTGATTACGATGTTGGGTTTGAAGGAGTGGTTGTCGCTCGTGGAGACGGCAGCCGAGGGCAAGCGGATGGTGGTGACATTGAAGTGACGAATTTGGTATTTAACCACACGGAGGAAACGAACGGACTCCCATGAGTAAATCCTGGAAAACCAGCGTCACCCCCGGTTTCGGCGACGCCGACCCCCTCCGCCACATCAACAACACCATGCTGCCCATCTGGTTCGAACTGGCCCGCGAACCCATCTTCCGCCTCATCCACCCCACCCTGGACTATGACACCTGGCCCCTGATTCTCGCCCGCATCCAGGTCGATTTTGTCGCGCAGATGAAATTCGGCCAGCCGGTGGAAATCCACACTTACATCAAGAAACTCGGCCGCAGTTCCTTCACCGTCTACCAGGAAGCCTACCAGCTTGGCGTCCTCGGGGTGAAGGGCGAATGCATCCTGGTCCACTTCGATTACCGGACGCAAAAGTCCTGCCCCATTCCCCCGGCTATCGCGGCGGAATTGGCGGAGTATTTGATCGACCCCGAAAACCCCAATCTGCGCACCAGATCGGGACGCTTCGCCTAGGCGCGGCGCAAAAATAAGTTGACCTGGTTTATTTAACCACAGAGACACAAAGGGCACAGAGAACCACAACTGCCAACCGCCTTTTTGCCAACTACTCACACAGGAAGCCACGCATGCCAGAAGAAGCCATTTTCACCGAAATGACCATGGGCGATTTACTCGACCAACAGGCCAAGAACGACCCCGACCGCGAGTTCATCGTCTACCCCGACCGCGACCTCCGCTTCACCTACAAGGAATTCAACCAGCGCGTCGACAACATGGCCAAGGGCCTCCTCGCCATCGGCCTCGATCGGGGCGACCACCTGGGCATTTGGGCCCGCAATGTGCCGGATTGGCTGACCTACTTCTTCGCCGCCGCCAAATTGGGCGCCGTCCCGGTGACCATCAACACCTACTATAAAAGCCACGAACTCGAATACGTCGTCCGCCAGTCCGACATGAAAGCCCTCGCCCTCGTGGACGGCTACAAGGGCGGCAACTATTCCTACCTGGACATTCTCTACGAAATCGCCCCGGAAATCCGCGACACCTCCTCCTTCACCCGGAAAGTCGCGACGAATAAATTCCCCGTCCTCCAGTCCATCATTTACATGGGGCCGGAAAAACACCGCGGCATGTACTCGACGAACGAACTCCTCTCCCTCGGTTCGCATCTCCCCGACGACAAACTCCGGGCCAACATGCGGGCCATCTCCAACCGCGACATGGTCAACATGCAGTACACCTCCGGGACGACCGGCTTCCCCAAAGGCGTCATGCTCAGCCACCGGAACATCATGAACAACGGCTTCTACATCGGCGAGCGCCAGAAAATGACCGCGGACGACCGGGTCTGCCTGCCGGTCCCCCTCTTCCATTGCTTCGGCATCGTCCTCGGCATCATGGCCGTCTTCACCCACGGCGCCACCGCGGTCATCCTGGAACAGTTCGACCCCCTCGAAGCCCTGGCCGCGGTGGAGAAGGAAAAAGCCACCGCCCTCTACGGCGTCCCCACCATGTTCATCGCCGAAATGACCCACCCGCTGTTCGACAAATTCGACCTGCGGAGCCTCCGCACCGGCATCATGGCCGGCTCCCCCTGTCCCGTGGAATGGATGGAAAAGTGCATGACCCGCATGCACATGAAGGAAATCACCATCACCTACGGCCTGACCGAATGCAGCCCCGCCATCACCATGACCTCGGTCGACGACACGATTGAAAGAAAAACCTCCACCATCGGCGCCAAAATGCCGCATTGCGAAGTCAAACTGGTAAACCCCGACACCGGCGCCGAAGTCGGCATCGACGAACAGGGGGAAATCTGCTGCCGGGGCTACAACGTCATGAAGGGCTACTACAAAATGCCCGAGGAAACGGCCCGGGCCATCGACGCCGACGGCTTCTGCCATTCGGGCGATCTGGGTACGGTCGACAAAGACGGCTACTACCGCGTCACCGGCCGCCTGAAGGACATGATTATCCGCGGCGGGGAAAACGTGTATCCCCGGGAACTCGAGGAATTTCTCTACAAAATGCCCGGGGTCAAGGACGTGCAGGTCGTCGGCGCCCCCGACCCGAAATTCGGCGAAGTCGTCGCGGCGTTCGTCATCCCCCAGCCCAACGCCGACGTCACCCCCGAAGACATCCAGGACTTCGCCCGGGCCAAAATCGCCCCCTACAAAGTTCCGCAATACGTCTGGCTGGTCCAGGAGTATCCCCTCACCGCCAGCGGCAAGGTGCAGAAATATATTCTTAGGGAAATGGCCCAGGAACGCATCAAAGCTCTGAAGGAAGGAAATGGAGCCTAGGTGGCCTACAGCCCTGCCGAACTGCAAGACGAATTGGCCCGCCGGACCGGCCGCCGGATTTTGTTGTTCCTGAACAACAACCGGCGGCGCATGGTCTCGGCCCGGCCGCGCGGTTCCGACGGCATCGAAGTGCGTCTCCAGAAAATATTCCTGGACGCGGACGGAATCGTCCTGGGTGAACTCGCCGACATCATCACCGGCGGCAAGGGCAGCCGGCAAGCCTTGCGGCGGTTCGTCGACCACGCCCTTAAGAACGTGCCGGATAGTATCCCCGGCCGGCGCCGGCAGGACATTTCCCCCGAGCGGGAAAAGTCGGCCAACCATAACCTCTCCGCCTACCGGGCGCTCCTGAACGACACTTATCTCGGCGGCCGATCGACCGCGCTGGTGGTTTGGGGCCGCCGCAATCCCCCCCGATCCAAACGGTCGGTCCGCTTCGCCTGCTACGATCCCGAACGCAACATGATTATCGTCAACCGCAAGCTGGACAGCCCGCACATCCCCGCCTATTTCGTCGACTACATCCTCTTTCACGAAATGCTGCATGAAGTCCTCGGCATCGGCGCCCGCCGGGACGGCCGCCGGGACATCCACGGCAGCCTCTTCAAACTGATGGAAAGCACCTTCCCCGATTTCGACAAAGCCCGGCGTTTTGAACAGGAATTGTGCCGTAGCCTGGGAAAACTGGGGTAAGCGCGGTAAACGACGCGAATAAATTTCCGACTTTATCCAAAATAAACCTTGACGCGACCGCTAAGCGTGGTATAAATAGTGCATTGTATGATTGTATACAATCATATTGTCGACATCACCTGCATCCCGAAAGTCATCTCACCCATGCCCAAACCGACTGGTTTACTTCACAAAAGTTTAGTGCAGACCATTGTGGAAACGCTGGAAGCGAAAATCGTCAACGGCGAATTGCAGCCGGGGGAAAGGCTGGTCGAGCAGGCCATGTGCGATCTCCTGGCGGTCAGCCGCGCGCCGTTGAGGGAAGCGTTCCGGATTTTGGAAAACCAGGGTTTTTTGGAAAACAAAGCGCGGAAGGGCATGTATGTGTCCGGGTTGTCGCGGAAAGAGGCGATTGACATCTACATGATTCGCGCCAACCTGGAGAGCCTCGCCACCTACCTGGCGGTGAAGGCGGGCGGAGCCGCTTTGGCGCGGGAGCTCAGGGTTATCCATGAAACGATGAAAGACGCGGTGGCGCGGGGCGACGTGGACTGTTATATCGTCAACAATCTCAGGTTTCACGAAATCCTGGTCTCGACCTGCGGCAACGACCATCTTATCGACATGCTCCGGCGCTTCAACAAGCATACCGCCCGTTACCGGCTGCGAATCCTTTCCACCCCCGGTAAATTCCAGGAATCGATTCAGCGGCACGAGGCGTTGTTGGAAGCCATTGGCCGGGGCGACGCCGAGTTGGCCGAGCGCATACGCAAGGAAGGGGTCTTGAAGAATATTCCGCTGGTGGAAAAAACATTCGATAACGACGGAGAAGACGGAGGAATTGCCAGTCATGAAGATTGACGCGGAAAAATGTGTGGGATGCAAGGCCTGCCTGCCCTGGTGTCCGGTTGCCAGCATCGCCATGCAGGGCGTAAAGGCGGAGATTGACCAGGACGAGTGCGTCGAGTGCGGCGTTTGTCTCCGGGCGGAAATTTGCCCGAAACAGGCCATCTTCATGCCGAAGGAAGCCTACGACTATCCCCGGGCGATTCGCATGCAGTTCAGCGATCCCGGTTGTCAGCACCCCAATTTCCAGTCCTGGGGCCGCGGCACCGAGGAGGCGAAGACGAACGACGTAACCGGCAAATTCGGCCACGGCGAATACGGCGTCCTGCTGGAGTTCGGCCGTCCCGGCACCGGCACCCGCCTTACGGAAATCGAAAAGATCACCCGCCTGGTCAAGGAAATGGGTTTTGAAATTCTTGAAGACAACCCCATGTACGGCCTTCTGGACCCCGATCTGTCCGGTCGGTTCAAGCCTGAATACGTCAACGAAAAGATTCTTTCCGGCATTCTCGAATTCCGTTTCAACGAGAGCGGCCTCGAGGACTTTCTTGGCAAAATCATTCCGCGTTTGCAGGACCTTGACACGGTCGTTTCCGTCGGCTTGGTCTCCCGCTTCCAGGCTGACGACACCATTCCGGTCATCGCCAAACTGAAGCGGCGCGGCATCACCGTCCGCCCCAACGCCAAAATCAACGTCGGCCTGGGCCGGCCGTTGGTGGAACGCTGAGAGACGGAACTAATTGTACGCCACCGGCTGGTTGAAAATGTGAATTTCACCACAGAGACACAAAGAACACAGAGAAACACCACCACAAACCACATTTCTTCCAGGCATTATTAAATTATTGCGGTTGTGGTTCTCGGTGCCCTTTGTGTCTCTGTGGTTAAAAAACCAAGTCGCATTATTTCTACGCGTCGCCACCGCCCCTTCAACCACCTCTCCAGAGGAGCAAGCATGAGCCATTCCCTGCACCGCTTCGGTCCGGTCGAAAGTCTCAAGGACGACTTCTGCATTTACGCCCGCGCCGCCAAAGGGGTCAATCGCGGCGCCGGCGTCGGCGACAAACTCCGCAAGATTCTCGCCATCTACCGCTCGGAAAACGCCGTCAATTACGGTTCCAGCCACGCCGGCCGGAGTTTTTCCAACGGCCTCGACCCGGAAGAATACGCCCAAACCCTCGATAATTCCTACGGCATCATCGCCACCTTCGACGATCGGCAGAAGGTGAAAGGCGTTCTCCAGAAAGCCAAGGCGGCCGACACCGGCATATCCCTGGTGGTGAGCGGCCTGATTGACGACGTCGTCAAGACCGCCCGCGAAGTCGGCCTGAAGCCCCACACCGCCACCCTGTCCCTGGGGATCTACGGCAAGACGGAAAAATTGCCCGAGGACGACGTCCTGGAAATGACCACCATGTGCGGGCATTCCCTGGTCGCGGCGAATCTGGTTCGCGAGGTCATGGCCAAGGTCCGCGCCGGTAAAATCACCCCCGAGGAGGCGGCCCGCATCGCCGCGAAGCCCTGCACCTGCGGCATTTTCAACACCAGCCGCTGCGCCAAGAAATTCCAGGAAATGTTCCGGAAAGAAGCCGGAAAAAAAGCCTGACGTCCGAATGAAATTACGCAACAGACACCTCCTTTGCATAAGGAACCGCCGCCATGTCCGCCCCACGCCTGCTGACGCCCGCCAAGATCGGTCCGGTGGAAGTGAAGAATAGAATCATCGTCTCCTCGATGTGCCTGTACTTCTCGGGCAAGAACGGCGAGGTGACGGACAAGATGCTCGCCTTCTTCGAAAACCGCGCCAAGGCCGGCACCGGCGCCTTCATCATCCCCGCCAACCCGCACGGCGACAACAAGCCGGCCCGGGGTTCCCTCAATGACGACAGCCGCATAGGGCAATGGAAACCGCTTCTCGACGCGCTCCAGCGTCAGGGCGCCAAGGTGTTTTGCCAGATTCACCCCGCCGGCATTCAGTTCGGGCGTAAAGGCTTCGCCGCCTCCCCCTTCGATCTTTCCACGGAGGACCTGCGGGCGCTGATTGCCTCCTACGCCGTCGGCGCGCGCCGGGCCAAGCTGGCCGGATTCGACGGGGTCGAAATTCACGGCGCCCACGGTCACGAAGTGGCCCTGCTCCTTTCGCAGTTGTTGAACACCCGGCGGGATCAATACGGCGGCAGTCTGGAAAATTGCGCCAGGAACGTCACCGAAATGATCGCCCAAATAAAGGAATTATGCGGCAGGGATTTCCCGGTCATCCTGCGGCTCAGCGCCGAAGAACGCATCCCCGGCGGCAGGATGGTGCCGGACTCCCTAGAAATTTGCCGGCTGGCCGAAGCCGCCGGCGCCGACGCCATCCACGCTTCGGCCGGCATGCCGGAGAGCGAGGAGTGGGAATGCCCGCCGTCGGAAATCGAGGAGGGGCATCTCCGGTCGATTGGGAAGGCGCTTAGGGCGGGGCTGAAGATTCCGGTTATTGTGGTCGGCCGCATCGTGGACTGGCGGGTCGGCGAGGAGATGGTTCGGAACGGCGAAGCCGACTTTATCGCCATGGGCCGCACTGCTCTCGCCGACGCCGATTGGGCCGCGGCGGTGGGTAAGGACGACGTGGCGGTCCGGCAGTGCGTCGGCTGCAACCAGGGCTGCCGCACCCGCCGGGAGCAAACCAAGGGCATGGCCACGTGTCTCCAAAATCCGCTGCTCGGGCGCGAGGAACTGATTCATATCGCGAAGGACGGCGCGGCCAAGAGCGTCTGCGTCATCGGCGGCGGGGTGGCGGGTTTGGAGGCGGCGAACGTCTTTTCCCAGCGCGGCCACCGGGTGACGCTGTACGAGCGGGAGAGTGAACTGGGCGGCTTGTTCCGCCTGGCCGCGAAGACGCCGGGGAAAGGGCCGTACCTCAAAGTCATCGAGTATTACGAAAAAGTTCTGCCGAAACGCGGGGTGAGGTTCGTCATGAACGCGCCCGCCGCCGGCGTCCCGGACGGACGGTGGGACCTGGTCGTCCTCGCCACCGGCGGCGAGCCGATCCGCCCGCCCATCCAGGTGGAGAAGGCGGAAGTGGTGCAAGCCGGCGACTTCATCCGATCCGGCCAAACCGACGCCGAGCGTTACGTGGTGATCGGTGACGGCCTGGTGGGATACGAACTGGCCGATTATCTCCTTGAACGCGGCAAGCGCCCGATTCTGGTAGGTAACGACCCTCGCGAGCCCATCGCCACCCAGGGGATTGCCCGCTGGCACTTCATGGAAAAACGTTTCAAGAAGGCGGGCCTGGAAGTCATCCGCCACAGCACGGTCCGGAGTATCGACCCAAACGGTTTGACCGTGAGGATGGACGACGGCGGCCTTCGCCGGATCGAGGGGAATTACCAATACCTCCTCGCCTGCGGTTATAAACCGGTCGGGCCGGACAGCGCCGCGAAGTATCGGGGGGGCGGAGCGCCGTTGTTGGTGGTCGGCACGGCGGCTTTGGCTGGCGACGCCCTGGATGCGATTCATGACGCATTCAATAAATGCGTCGGCCATGTATTCGCATAAAGGGAATCACGCGCATGGGAACGCTTACCGAAAACATTCTGGCGCGGGGCTGCGGCCGGGCCACGCTGCGGCCGGGAGAAATCGTCGACGTCAAAGTCGACCGCGCCATGATTCACGACAATAACGCCGGCCTGGTCCTGAAAAATTTCGCCAACATCATTGACGCTTCGGTGTGGGACCCGGACCGGGTCGTCTTCGTCATCGATCACCACAGCCCCTCCACCAGCGTCAAGGCGGTAAAGCATCACCGGGAAATGCGGCGTTTCGCCAAACAGCACGGCATCGGCAAATTCTACGATTGCGGCGCTGGCATCAGCCACATCGTCATGCTGGAAGAAGGGCTGGCCGCCCGGGGGGAAATTGTGGTCGGGACCGACTCCCACACCACCGGTGAAGGGGCGGAGGGCGCTTTCGCCACCGGCATCGGGGCCACGGAAATGGCGGCGGTGCTCGCCACCGGGAAAATCTGGTTTCGCGTGCCCGAAACGGTGCGGGTCAACCTGAACGGCATGCGGCCGGACCACCTCGACGCCCGCGACGTGATGAACGCGGTCCTGGCCCGTTTCGGCCCCGACGGCGCCAACTATCAGGCGGTGGAATTCCACGGCCCCGCCGCCGGCGCGATGTCACGGGAGGAACGGACCATGTGCTGCGTTCTGGCGATGGAAATGGGGGCGAAAAACGCCCTGTTCGCCGCCGACGGGGCCGTCGACCCGAACGCGAACTACGACCGGGCCGAGAATTTCGACGTCTCCCGCCTCGAACCGACGGTGGCGGTCCCCAGCCTCCCCACGAACGCCCGACCGCTTAAAGAGGTGGCGGCGGAGAAAATCCCCGTGGATCAAGCTTTCATCGGCGCCTGCACTGGCGGGCTGCTGCGGGATTTGGCAATGGCGGCGGCGGTACTCGCCGGGAGAAAGGTCGCACCGGGCGTTCGGCTGCTGGTCATCCCCGCTTCGCGAAAAATCTACGCCGCCGCGCTGGAGCGGGGGCTACTTCACACCCTGCACCAGGCCGGCGCGATCATCGGTTCCCCCGCCTGCGGCGGCTGCGGCGCCCACGACGCCGGCGTGCTGGCGGAAGGCGAGGTCTGCATCGCCAATTCGCCCCGCAACATGGACGGCCGCATGGGCGCGGGCGGCAGCCGGGTCTATCTGGCCAACTCCCGGGTGGTGGCGGCTTCGGCCGCGCGCGGGTTCATTACGGATGCCAGCGGGGAGGACGCATAATGGGCCGCGTTTGGAAATTCGGCGACAACCTCGCCACCGACGTCATCCTTCCCTCCCAATTCATGACCCTCACCGATCCGGCCGAACTCGGCCGCCACATTCTGGAAAATGTCAAACCCGGTTTCGCCGCCCGGCTTGCACCCGGGGACCTCATCGTCGCCGGCGCCAATTTCGGCTACGGCTCCAGCCGGGAGCACGCCCCCCTCGCCCTCAAGGGGGCGGGCATCGGGGCGGTGCTGGCGAAGTCGTTCGCCCGCATTTTCTACCGTAATTGCATCAATATCGGCCTTCCGGTCATCGTCTCCCCCCAAGCGGCGGAAGAGGCGGAGGACGGGGACGACCTGGTCATCGACCTTGCCGCCGGCAGCATCCTGAACGCCGGCCGGGGACAAACTTACCGCTTCCGCCAGTTCACCGGTTCGGCTCTGGAATGCCTGAACGCCGGCGGTCTGATAAATATGTTGAACCAACGGAAAACACAAGGAGGGGCGTCATGAGAAGAAATGTATTCGTACTGGCGTGTTTGCTGGCGGCGCTGACGTTGGGCGCGGCCTTTTCCGGCCAGGCGGCTGAGTGGCCGCCGAAGAAGCTGACCCTGGTCTGGCACTCCAAGGCCGGTTCGGCCGGGGACCTGATGATGCGGGCCATCGGCAAGTTTCTCGAAAACAAGTTCAAGGTGACGGTGGTGGTGGAAAACCGCACCGGCGCCTCCGGCGCCAACGCCTGGGGCAGCGTCGCCCGGGCCAAGCCGGACGGCTCCATTCTGCTCGGGGTCTCCTCCACCTTCATGGCCTCCCCCCTCCAGAACCAGATGAACGTCGATTACACCAAGCTGGATCCCCTTGCCATGCTCTTCCTCGACGCCATTTGCATTTACGCCTCGGCCGACTCGCCGTACAAGGATCTCAAGGACTTCATCGATGACGCCAAAAAGAAACCGGGCGAACTCAGCCTCACCGGCGGCACGGCCGGCAACACCGAGTTCGTGTCGGCGCGGCAGTTGATGGCGGAAGCGGGGGTCGACGTGTCGGTGGTTCCCTTCGACGGCGGCAGCGAAGGGGTGGTCTCGGTGATGGGCGGGCACATCACGGCCGGCTGCGGCGAGTATAGCGAGGTGGCAGGGGGAATCGAAAGCGGCAAACTGAAGGTCCTCGCCCTGTTCAATTCGGTGCCGGGCGTGAACATCCCCACCGTCGCCGACTTCGGCTACAAGACCACGGTGGAAAAATTCCGCGGCATCGTCGTCACCAAAAACACCCCGCAACCCCTCAAGGACGCCATCTACGCCGCCCTCAAGGAAATGATGGACGACCCGGGCTTCAAGGCTTTCTACACCCAAAACACGCTGGTCCCCTCGTTCAAGGACGCCGCCGGCTTCCTGAAGGTGATGGAGCGTCAGACGGCCGAGTTGAAGGAGTCCCTCAAGGCGCTGCAATAAGGCGGGGTTTAGGCAATAGGGAGGGGTGAAGATGTTCAAACGTGACGATTGGCTGTTTGGGCTCCTGTCCATCGCGGTCGGGGCGGTGACTCTGGCGTCGGTGGCGGGGTTGACCAAGATAAAAACCATGGACCCGGCCGGACCGGCGGCCATGCCGAAAATCATCGCCTGGATGATGATCGGCATCGGTCTCATGCATATAGTCGGTTCCCTCCTGGCGCTGCGGAAAAGCGGAGCCGACCAGGAAAAGAAAAAGGCCAAGAACAATATTCCGGTAATACTGATATCCGCCGCCGGTTTCCTGTATTACCTGTTCTTGGAAAGCGTCGGCTATCCCCTCCTCACGCCTTTTCTCATCGCGGCGGTGATGCTTAGCGTGGGCGACCGGAACGTCAAACGCGTATGCGCCGCCGCCCTTGGCCTGGCGGTAGTGCTGTTCGTCGCCTTCCATTACGGACTCGGGGTGCGAATGCCCCTGGGGGTGTTGGAACCGCTGTTCGGCTGAACCGCCGTTTTCCGCCATTGCTCGCGAAGGATGTTGAAATGGAAAATTTCCTGATTGGTTTGCAGGCGCTCGGTTCGGCCGAAGCCTTTATCGCCATCGCCATCGGGGTCATTTGGGGAACGGTCGGCGGGATGATCCCCGGCATCAACGGCACCATCGCCATGGCGCTGATTCTGCCGTTCAGTTGGGGGATGGAGCCGTCCGTCGCCTGCATGATGCTGGTGGCGGTCTATTGCGGCGCCGAATACGGCGGTTCCATCCCCGCCATTCTCATCGGCACCCCCGGGACCAACGCCGCCGCCGCCACCGTCTTCGACGGTTATGAAATGCGTAAGCAGGGGAAGACCGGCCTCGCCCTCTACCTCTCCCTCTATTCCTCCGTCTTCGGCGGCCTCTTCGGCACGGTCTGCCTGATTTTGCTGGCGATTCCCCTCGCCTCCATCGCCCTTGCCTTCGGCCCGGCCGAATACTTCCTTCTCGCCATGACCGGCCTCACCCTCATCTGCTCGCTGGGCGAAGACAACATCTTCAAAGGCATCTGGGCCGGCCTTCTGGGCATCCTGCTTTCCTTCGTCGGCCTGGACCCCTTCGCCGGCTCCCCCCGCCTGACCTTCGGCGTCCTGAACCTCTCCGACGGCCTGGAAATGATTCCCCTGATGATGGGGATGTTCGCGATTTCCGAAGTGCTCCGGCAGGCGCAAAGCGCCAAGCGTGACGAAGGGAAGTTGATAACGGAAAACAACGACACGAAAATGCCGCCCCTCCGCGAACTCGCCTCGTACTGGAAAACGCAAATCCAGGCCAGCATCATCGGCGTCATCGTCGGCGTCATGCCCGGGGCCGGCGCCACCGTCGCCTCCTTCCTCTCCTACAGTTGGGCCAAGAAAACCAGCAAGAATCCGGACAGCTTCGGCAAAGGCAACCCCATCGGCGTCGCCGCGCCCGAAACCGCCAACAATTCCGTCACCGGCGGCGCCATGGTTCCGCTGCTGGCCCTGGGCATCCCCGGCTCCAACTCCACCGCCATCATGCTTGGCGCCCTGATCGTCCACAATATCGCCCCCGGCCCGAACCTCTTCGTCAACCATCCCGAGATTCCCTACGGCATCTTCAGTTCCATGTTCGTCGCCAACCTGATGATGTTCTTCATCGGCGTCGCCTGCATCAAGGCCGCCATCAAGGTCACCAGCATCCCTAAGCCCGCCCTCCTGGCCGGCATCATCGCCCTGGTCTTCACCGGTTCCTACGCCTACAACGGTGAAACGTTCGACGTCCTGGTCGCTTTCCTTTGCGGCATACTGGGGCTGGCCATGCGCCGCTTCGGACTGCCGCACGCCGCCACCGTGCTTGGCTTTGTCCTGGGTTACATCATGGAGTCGAACCTGCGCCGCGCCTTGATTCTTACCAAGGGGAGCTACTGGGGGGTGTTCACCAATTCCAGTATAACCGTGATCCTCGCCGTAATCGCCCTGATCTCCATCATGCTGCCGCTGTTGGGACCGGTGAAGAAGAAATTCCAGGCGAAGAAGGCATATTGACCAAGAATCGCCATTGAGTCGGAATGTAATATCAGCGCGACCGGAGCCCAAGCTGGCTTCGGTCGCGTGAATGCTAAAAGCAGGTTTTTGGAAAGGGAAAGCGAAATGGAGGAACTCTGGGGCTTGTGCCTGACTTTCGCCGTCGGAAGCGCCGGTTTTTTCCTGTTCAAACGCTGCCGGGTGCCGAATCCGGCTTTGCTCGGTTCCATGTTCGCCACCGGCATCCTGAACCTGGCCGGGTATTACCCCCGCTTTTCGACCGGCGCGATTTCCCTGTTCGCCAACATGCTGATTGGCATGATGATTGGCCGGCAGATCGACCGTAACGTCCTGAACCGCATCCGCAGTCTGGCCCGCCCGGTGTTGGTGCAGACGGCGGGGATTCTGGTGTTGTCCCTGTTGTGCGGCTATACGCTTTTCCTGTTGGGCGGCAAAAAGGACATCACCCTGCTTACGGCGCTCATCAGCGGCGCTGCCGGCGGCATAACCGAAATGATGGTGTTCGGGCTGGCGGTCGACGCCGACGTGGCGGTGATTGGTTTGGTGCAATTATGCCGGGTGGTGGTTTTCCTCAGCCTCATCCCCTACATCACCGTCCTTTGCGACAAACTCGGCCGGCCGCGGGGGGAAAAGGACGCCTATCGGCGGTCGGTCCTGCCGGTATTCAAGCCCCGCGATTATCTCCCCCTGACCCTGGCCGCCATTGCCGGCTCCCTGGCCGGCATTTGGCTGGACATCCCCAGCGGCGGCATGCTGGGCGCGGTGGTGGCCAGCGGCCTGTTCGCCCTGACCCTCAATAAGACCTACAACTTCGACACCCGCCTTCGCCATGCCGCGCAAATCGGCCTCGGCCTAATCATGGGCCAGCGGATTACCCCGCAGGTCGTCGGCCAACTGTGGGAGATGCTCCTGCCCGCCCTGGCCGTCACCCTGGTGATGCTGGTTGGTTGCACCCTGTTGGCGCTGTTGCTACGCAAGACCACGGGTTGGGATCTCACCACCTGCCTTCTCTGTTCCGCACCGGCGGGATTATCGCAAATTACGGTGTTTGCCGACGAAATCGGCGTCGACTCCTTTGTGGCGACGGTATTTCACACCGTTCGCATCGTCGGCATCGTCACCTTGTATCCGTGGATTGTCCTGCCGCTGGTTTGAATTTACCGTTTGCGGGTTTGACATTCCGGCCACCCGGGTTACCATGAATATAGGGCGCCCCTAAAAATGGCATTTTTAGAGGCGCCCTATAAATTTTCCGCCAAGACGTTTCGTCGATAAGGTTACCCCGATGCCGCAACCGCACATGGATTTGGAACACGACCGCATTCCCTCCCTACTGGCCAAATTTTCCATCCCGGCCATAACCGGCATGGTCGTCAATGCCCTGTACAACGTGGTGGACCGGATTTTCATCGGTCAAGGGGTGGGGTCGACGGCCTTCTCCAGCCTGACCGTGACCATGCCTTTGGCCATCGTCATTCTGGCTTTCGCCATGCTGGTGGGGATTGGCTGCGCCCCGCTTATCTCCATCGCCTTGGGGGAAAAACGCAAGGACGAGGCCGAGCGGGTGCTGGGGAACGGCATCGCGCTCCTGGTGATTTTGTCCCTTCTCATAACTGCGGCCGGTTTGGCGTTCATGCATCCGGTGCTGATTTTTCTGGGCGGGAGCGAAGAGACCTTGGGCTACGCCGAAGAATACATGCGGGTGATTTACTGCGGGGTGATTTTCCAGATGCTCGGCTTTGGCATGATTCACATGATGCGGGCTTCGGGGAATCCCCGGGCTTCGATGCAGACCATGCTGCTGGGGGCGATTCTGAACACCCTACTGGATCCGGTTTTCATTTTCTGGTTCGGCTGGGGCATTCGCGGCGCCGCCTACGCCACGATTATCGCCCAGGCCGCGAGCATGCTGTACGTGCTGTATTACTTCATGGGGCCGAAGAGCCACCTGACCATCCATCCCAAATATTTTCGGGTGACGCCCGGGCATGCCTGGCGGATTTTTTCGGTCGGGGTGTCGGCCTTCGCGACCCAGATTGGCTCGTGCCTGGTGATAGCCGTGGCCAATCAGCAGATTCGTACCCACGGCGGCGACGCGGCTTTGGGGGCCATGGGCATAATCAACAGCTTCGCCATGTTGTTTCTGATGCCGGTGTTCGGTTTGAACCAGGGGGCGCAGCCGATTGTCGGCTACAACTACGGGGCAAAGCAGTACGATCGGGTGCGGCTGACCCTCAAGTATACCGGACGCATCAGCGCCTTGATTTGTTTGCTGGGTTGGTTGGTGGTGGAATCGGCGCCCGGATTGGTTATCGGGCTGTTCACGCAGGATGCGGAGTTGTCCCGGTCGGCCTGGTCGGCTTTGCGGATATTCTTTATGTTTCTTCCCCTCGTGGGGCCGCAGATCATCTTCACCGTCTATTTTCAGGCCATAGGCCAGGCCAAACGGGCCTTGTGGCTCAGTATGCTCCGCCAGATTATCATCCTTATTCCGATGTACCTGCTGCTGCCGCGCTTTTTCGGCTTGACCGGCGTCTGGCTGGCGGCCCCGGTGACGGACTGCCTTTCCTTCGTGATTACCCTGGCGGTTTTCAGCGTCAATATCCGCCGCTTGGGGGTGGAAGTGAAGCCGGAGTCGGGCCGGAGGGGCGATACGGCGCAGGCGTTGGCTATCGAGGAATTCGAGCAGGATTTGGCGGCGTCGCAGCCGGCGGCGGCCTTGCAGTCGCAGTCGGCGCGGTTTGTCCTGCCGACGCAGGGGGAGGTGGAGAAGGAACTGGCGGAACCCGGCCGCCACGCCCAGCGCCAATGATTGTGAGGGTTGACTTTTTGAGAAAATCGAGCAAACCGCCGCTCGATTTCCTCAGAAAGTGTGGGTAGCCAGGATTAGTTCTACAACGCTACTTTTACGGGAACCACTTCCGTAAAAGTAGCATGAGTATAGGGTTAGACAATAATTCCGGCGCTGGCGGCAAAGAACGAAGGTCACCGCAACTGGTTATTCATGCTAGATTTGCGGGGCGGTTCCCGCAA
>JAVBTZ010000165.1:0-5711 GCA_031555915.1 Planctomycetota bacterium | reverse complement strand
GGACGTTGGTGACGCGTCGCCGGGAGATGTTGGCGGGGATTTTCATGGCGGTGAAGTCGTAGCGTTCCAGTTCGTTGTTGATGAAGCGCATGATTTCGGCTTTGACCAGTTCTGGGCCGCGGTCTCCCAGCAGGTTGGTGTAGGATTGTCCGGTCAGGAAAGTGTTCAGGTGGTCGCGGACTTTGTTTTCCAGTTGGGTGACCACGGTGCGGAACACTTCGATTTGCGGCGGAGTCGGCCGTGGGGCGCCGACCCGTTTTTCCTCGGGCAGGTAATGCAGTTCCAGGGTCATGTTGAAATTCAGGGGGCGCATATCGCCGCCTGGTCCGGGGACGGTGGCGGAAAAGTTCTGGATTTCCACCTTGCTTTGGAGAATGGCCGGGTCTTCCAGAAACACCTTGGCCTGTTCCGCCTGTTCCGGCGCGGTTCCGGGTTCACGCACCACCATCATGAAAATCCAGAACGCCGCCTGCACCAGGGTAATGCAGATGACGATAATCCAGCCTTTGAGACCGCCCAAAAAGCCGCCGGGCGCCTTTTTCACTTCCTCTTTGGTTTCTTCGGACTTTTCGTCGGCCATGACCCCTCAATCCTTTCCTCAATACCTTTGCCTGATAAACATCGGCAGAAGCACTTCGGTTACCCGGCGTTTGCTGATGCCGTCCCGAAGTTGTTTGCCGAAATTGAATCCGTCAAGGGAATCGTTCACGTAGTCCTTGACTTGTTGCTTGATGATCTTGAGCGCCTCAACCGTTCCGTAATCTTCGGGGGGAATTTTTTGCAGCAGAATGTTGACCTGGCTCCGAATGCGATCCTCCATGGCTTTGATGGTGGCGATGAACATTTCCATCTCGGTTTGGTTGGGCCGGGGAGCGCCGTCGACAAGTTCAGCGGGAAGCTGTCCCAGAATCAGCACGGCGTCGAGACCGATGGTGACGCGTCTGCCGCCGCGCCCGGGGATCAACTGGTAAATCTGCCCCACCTTAACTTCGTAGCCCAGCATGTCGGTGGCGAGTTCTTTGATGTTAAGGGTATGGCTAACCGCCAGCGGTTTCGCGTCTGAACGCAGGTTGATCATGATAACCGCAAATATCGCCTGCGCAATAGCCAAACCTATCATCAGTATCCAACTCCGCCTGACGTTAAGCCAGCGGCGAAATCCCTTCGGCCCGGTTTGGCCGGGGCCTTCCGTCAGGGCGGTGGGGTCGAAGGCGTCGAGATCCGGCTCCGTCCCCTCCCCGCCATTCATGCGTTCGTCTTCGTAACCGAGTTCTTCGTCGGCCATGCGGGTTTAACCTCCCCCCGTCACCAAGGCTTCCGTCATGATGATTTCCACCCTGCGGTTAAGGGCGGCGTTGCCGGGTTCGCGGGGCTCGTTGTCGGCGGCGGAGATGAGGCGGAAGCGTTTTTCCTCTATGCCGCAGTCGTCCACGAGATAGCGCATCACGGAAAACGCCCGGGCGTAGCCGAGCGCCCAAAGGTCCTGCGTTTCATTGGTGGCCTGGGCGGTGTGGCCCTTTATTTCAATGCGATTGCGGAAACCCTTCAAATCCGGCGCCACGTCGTTCTGGAGAATGCGTTTACCTTTGGCGGACAATTCCGCCGAACCGGGCCGGAACAAATCTTCACCCCCGATGACAATCTTCTGCCGATCGTCCTCGACCAGACTCATGACTTCGGAGCGTTTACCGGGCGGACCCCGGCGGAGGACGTTGGCCTCTTCCTGGCTGGTGCGTTGCGGGGTCATGGTGGGGCGCATGGGACTGGCGTTGAAGGGCAGGACTCCGACCTGGCGCATAAAGGCTTGCATGGTGGCTTGGATGCGGGGCTTTTTCGGTTCCGACATGGTGAAAAGCAACACGAAAAAGGTCAACATGAGGGTCATCATGTCGGAGAAGGAGGTGAGGGCGGAGAATTCGGCGATGGAGGGACCGCCGGCGGCCGCTTTTTTCTTTCTGGCCATAAATCACCCTTCCGCCCCTTTGCCGAAGCCGCGTTGGTTGGGGGGCAGGAAAATTTTCAATTTCTGTTCGACGATACGGGGGTTGTCGCCGGCTTGGATGGACATGACCCCTTTAAGCATGATGGTCTTAATCGCCATTTCCTCGCCGTTCTTCACCGCCAATTTGTCGCAGACCGGGCCCACCATCAGCGAGGCGATGAGGGAGCCGTAAAACGTGGTGATGAGGGCGACGGCCATGCCGGCCGTCAAGGCATTCGGATCTTCGACGCCGCCCTTCAACATCTGAATCAGGCCAATGACTGTGCCGAGAGCACCCCAAGTGGGACCGCCGCCGCGGAAGAGGTCCCAGGCGGATTTGGCGTCGCCGTGCCGGGCTTCGATGTTGTCCATCTCCGTTTCCATTATATCCTGAATAAGCTCGGGATCCGTTCCGTCCACCGCCAATTGCAGTCCTTGGCGTAAAAAAGGATCGGGGATCTGTTCCAGAACGTTTTCCAGGGCGAGAATGCCGTCCCGGCGCGCGACTTCCGAGTATTCGACCAGCTTCTTGATGAGGTCGATGGGATTGTCCTTGCTGCTTTTGAAAATGATCGGGCCGGACTTGGGCATGGTCTTCAGGGTGTCCATGGCCAGGGCGATCATCATATTGGCCAAACACCCGCCGAAGACGATGCCGATGGAGGGTACGTCGATGAAGGGACCGAATTGCCACTGCATGCCGACGCCGACCACGCAGAAGGTGCCGATGATAAAGCCGGCAATGGTGCCTAAATCCATGCGAAATCCCCAAATTAAAATTATATATGGCTACAGCGTGTCAGGTAAAAACCTGCTGCGGCGGCAATAATCCAAGGACAGTTCCACCACCCGATCCGCGCTTTCCGCCACCAACACCTTCTCGCCATCACGCAGGGTGATGATGGTGTCGGGCACCTCTTCGATAAATTTGATCAGGTCGGCGTTCAGGACAAAGGGGTGGCCGTTCCTGCGGGTCAGTTTAATCATAATGCTCCCGCCCAGCAATAATTATACCAGAATGACAGGATAGGTCACGTATTGTTTATCGGCGAGGCTGGAACGAAACTTTCGCGAAATAAGCCGCGTACCGGAGGGCAATGGGAAAATTGGCTTGCAATTCGGGCCGGAAATGGAGAAACCTTAAGCTTTTAGCGGCCAATTGCTACGCCTTTCGCGAACCAGCCTACACCCTGGGGAACCCATGCCGTTCCACCCGCTTTCCTATATTAGAAGTACCGTCATTGTCGCCCTGCTGATCCTGACCCTGCACGGTTGCGCCGATATGCCCATCGTCGAACCTCCGCCCGGCGAGGACAAACCCATCGGCGAAGCCGGCGTCGTCCTCGGCCCCTACCTCACCTCCTCCGACGGCATGCAGCCGTTCCTGCGCTTCGTTTCTTCGCGCCGCACCGTCGCCGGCGTGCAGTCCCTCGCCAGCACCAAAAAATACATCAACCGCCAAGGCTCCTTCAGCCTCTTCCACGCCCTCGCCATACCCGAACTCGAACAACACACCAAACTCTACGAACTCTGGCTGGGCGACCAGGACGCCGGAACCTACGGCATCCGCGGCCTCCCCCGCTCCGGCACCGCCACCAGCATCGGCTTCGCCGGCGGCAGCGTCCTGAACGGGCGCCTCCGCGGCGTCGGCAACCAGCTCCGCCGCCTCGACGCCAACGCCGTCGTCTTCACCTCGCCCCCCTTCCCCGGCGGCATGCCCGACCAACCCGTGGATTGGGAAAACGAATTCTTCGCCCCCCTCGGCGACAAAGTCGCCCTCGGCCCCATGTGGTTCGTCCCCGGGTCCGGCCTCCCCAAGGACCTGTTTCCCGAAAACGCCAAGGAAGCCGGCTACTGGAAACGCGATTTGGGCTCTTTACGCTTAATCGGTATCGACGCCCGCTCCTTTTCCTTCGAATCATCCCGCAAAGCGGTCATGGACCGCCTACAGGCCGATTTGGACCCCCAACATATAAACCGGGCCTGGACCGTGGTGGTACTCTCCCGCGCCGCCTTCGACGCCCACATCGGGGACGGCCGCATCCTCGGCGCCCTCGGCGGCATTCTCGAACAGGGCGGCGTCGACCTGGTCATCGGCCACGGCGACTACTATATGCGCACCCACCCCTTCATGGCCAACGGCCGGGGACAAACCCGCTATATCACTATCGCCGACAGCCCCACTTCCGCCCCCGACGCCATGTCCTCCCGAGATTATGTCGCCGCCATCTCGGGAACCCCGCACGTCGCCCGCCTCTGGGTCGACGACGGCGGCCTGGAATGGCAGGTCCTCGACCTCGCCGGCAAACCTATCGATCTCATTACCTTAACCGTCGACCGCCCCCACCTCGAAGCGCCCATGTCCACCGAACTCGCCCTGCAGGACGCTTCGGCCAACCTGATTCTCCAACGGGAAATTCTCAAAATCACCCGCCAGGCCGCGCAAGCCGTGAACAATCCCGGCCAGGATATGATGCTGTCCCTGAACTTCGCCAACCCGACCAACCAAATCTTCTCCGGCATGATGCGGTGGTCCCTGCCGGGCGGGGCGGAAGACTGGCGCATCGAACCCATGGAAATGCCCTTCGCCCTCCAGCCCGGCCAAGGCGCGGCAGCCAGGTTTCTCGTCCGGCCGGGTAACCCCGCCGCCCCCCCTCTCCTGACCGCTTTCGCCCAGGACATCGGCTCCTCCACCGAGCCCCTTATCGTCACCAAACGCAAATACTACGACGTACAGAAGTCGCCCGAGTCAATCCGCCTCGACGCCCGCTTCCGCGACAAACGCTACTGGCGGACCCTGCCGGTCCTGACCGGCTTCGAAACGGTCGACGGGCAGGTCGCGGCCAGCCCCACCGAAGGGAGAGTCACCGCCGACAAGGACGGTCTCGTCATCGCCCTGTCCATGGCGGCGAAGAACGCTTCGCAGGTCAATCCGCCGGCTGCAAATCCCGACTCCGACCGGGACGGCCGCTTGTTGGAAGACGAGGCCATCGAAGTCTACCTCGACCCCAACCGGGACGGCCGCGAATTCTACCGCTTCGCCATTAATCCCCGGAACGTCATTCTCGACAGTTCCAGCCGGGGCGGCTTATCCTACAATCCGTCTTGGCGGCACGTCACCCGTTTTGGCAGGGTCGGCGACATTGAAACGTGGGATGTGGAAATGCGTATCCCCTGGGAATCCTTGGGACAGGCGAACATGCCGGGCCCTGGAGCCGAATGGGGAATGCAGGTGGTGCGGCATGATTATGCCGGACTGCGGCAGGATACGGGCCGGCGGCGCGGCCGGAATTGGCTGCCGCCGCCAGGGCAAATCAGCGAATGGGTGCGAACGGGCGGGGATAATGCCCGTCCCGGTCTGTATGGGGTTTTACGCTTCGGCGATCTGGCCGAGGCTCCCGAGGCGGCCGACACCGGGCGGCGGGCTCCGGCGCCAGGCGTGTTGATTCGCGGTCGGACGGATGTTCCGTTGCCGGGACGTTTGCCGATGGGAGGCGGGTTTATTCCGCCGCCGTCCGGGCCGGTGGTGGAACCGCCGCCGCCGGATATGATTCCGTGATGGCGGTTATCCGGGAAAGGGAAACGAGTTATCTATGGCGGGCTTGAAGAAGGCAAATCACGTTTTAGCCATTCTAGTGCCCCGTAAAGCCTAAATTTTCGGATAGATTTGCGTTTTCGCGCCCTTGGGTTGCGTTGGAGCTTCTTGACAATATATTCAATATTGCCTGCG
>JAVBTZ010000057.1:0-13613 GCA_031555915.1 Planctomycetota bacterium | reverse complement strand
ATCACCTCCGCCACCAATGAACAGGCCCAGGGCGTCGACCAGGTCAACACCGCCGTCGCCCAGATGGACAAGGTCACCCAATCCAACGCCGCCACCGCCGAAGAGGCCGCCTCCGCCGCCGAAGAACTCTCGGCCCAGGCTTCGGCCCTCAACGGTATGGTCGACGATTTGGTGAACATGGTCGAAGGCCGCTCCGGTTCGGGCAGCGGCGGCAAGGGAGGGTCCATGAGCGGCGGAAGCGTTAACCGCATGCCGCCCCCTCCCAGCCGGCAGCAGCCTGCCCCGCGAAGAGTGATGCAGGTGCATAAACTCGAAACGTCGACGCCGGCCTCGCGAAGCGGCGGCGGCGGCAACAGCGGCGGCAAAATGAAAATGCTGCCGGCTTCCGAGGTCATTCCCCTGGACGACTCGGACGACTTCTAGTTCTACAACGCGGCATTTGCGGGAACCGCTTCCGCAAATGCCGCATGAAGTTAGGTTATAGAACAAGCGCCGCGATCGCTGATCGCGGCGCTTTTTTTATCGCCGGGGACGGCTTTTCCGCTAAAATAATCCCCCTCATTCCACTTTTTACAGGACGCAAGCCATAAACCCATGACCACAATCGCAGCGGAATATTTGGAACTCGGAGTCACGCCGGCGGGACAGGTCGCCGTGTCCCCGGTGTCGGTGGCGGAGGCATGGACCTGGGCGGCGGCGCCAGGCACTTGGCGGGACGAACCGGACAGCGCCGAAGCGCTCCTCCTCGAACTGGCGGCGGCCGGAGCGTCCTTAGCCCTGCCGCCGGCCTGGCGGTTCTGGCGCGAATTCGCCCTCTTGTACGTCACCGCCCTGTGCCATGTCCCCGAGGAGTCCGCCAAGTCGATGCCGCCACCTGCCGACCCGGCGAAACTCGCGGCCTTGGCGGGGTCGGCTCCGCCCATGCCGGGCGGCGAGTATCTGTCGGGGGAAGTGCTGGCGGGCTTCTGGAATCGTCTTGACGCCAGGATGCGCGCGGAAGCGGCGGAAATGGCGGACGGCGTCGCCGGCTGGCTCCGCACGCGGAATCCGGCCTGGCGCATGGTGGGGAAAGTCTGTTTTCATTTGGCGGAAAACCGGAAAAATCCCGACCTCCCCTTCGCCTTCCTAGCCACCTACGCCCCGCGCCTTTCGCAGCGCGGCGCGGCCCAGCACGCGCCACTCGCCAACGCCCTCCGCGAGTTCGCCGGCGAGAAGAACCAGGCCGCCTTGCTGAAGCTCCTCTCGCCCGTGCAGCGCGCCGCGGAAACCAGCGCCCTGGCGAAAGAGCTGGTCGACTCGGGTCAGGTCTTCCATCCCCAGGGCTGGACGCCCCAGAAGGCCTACCGCTTCCTCAGGGACATCCCCGCCTTCGAGGCGGCCGGTCTCATGGTGCGGGTGCCGGATTGGTGGAGCCGGCGGCCGCGTCCGGCGGTGAATGCGACCCTCGGCAAAAACACCACCGGCAGCCTGGGGAAGGACGCCATGCTGTCGTTCGACATTACGCTCTCCCTCGGCGGCGAAACGTTGTCGGAGGAGGATTTCGACCGCATCATGTCGGGGCAAAACGGCCTGGTCCTCCTCAAGGGGCAATGGGTGGAAGTCGACAAGGACAAACTGGCGGAGGCGCTGGAACATTGGCGCAAGGTGAAGCGCCAATTCGGTTCCAGCGGGGTGTCGTTCCTCGAAGGGATGCGGATGCTGGCCGGGGGCGGTTTGGCGGGGACCCGGGCGGCGGAAGAGGAAACGGAGGCGGTGCGCGACTGGTCGGAAGTGGCGGCGGCGGGCTGGTTCAGGGAAACGCTCGCGAAGCTGCGTTCGCCGGAAGCCAATGGTGCGCGGCCGCCGCTGCCGACGGGGCTGAAGGCGGAACTGCGGCCCTATCAGGAAACGGGCGTGAAATGGCTGTCGTTCCTGTCCGGCCTTGGCCTCGGGGCTTGTCTCGCCGACGATATGGGCCTGGGGAAGACCATCCAGGTCCTGTCCCTCCTTCTCCTGGAAAAGGAGCGCGGCGGCAAGCGGCAGCCTTCCCTCATCGTCCTGCCCGCTTCCCTCCTCGGCAACTGGAAAAGCGAATTGGCGAAATTTGCCCCTTCGTTGACGGCGCTGTTTCTGCATCCGGCCTTCATGGACGGCGCCGCCCTGAAAAAACTGGAAAAGAACCCGGCGGGGGAAGCGGCGAAACAGGATTGCGTTTTCACTTCCTACGCGATGGCGATTCGCTACCAGTGGCTTAAGGAAGTGGACTGGCGCCACGTCATCCTCGACGAAGCGCAGGCGATCAAGAATCCGAACAGCAAACAAAGCAAGCGGATGAAGGAATTCAAGGCCGGGGCGCGGCTGGCCCTGACCGGCACGCCGGTCGAGAACCGGCTTTCCGATCTGTGGTCGATTTTCGACTTCATCAACCCGGGCCTCCTGGGCGGCGCGAATACCTTCAGCCGTTTCGTCAACCGGCTGGAAGCGCGGAAAACGGACAAATACGCGCCCCTCCGCACCCTCACCCAGCCGTACATTCTCCGGCGTCTCAAAACCGACCCGGCCATCGCCGCGACCCTGCCGGCGAAAACGGAACTGAAGACCCTTTGCGGGCTGGTGAAGAAACAGGCGGCATTGTACCAGCAGTCGGTCCGCGAACTGGACGCGCTCATCCATGCGCCCGAAGTCGAAGGCATCAAGCGCCAGGGGTTGGTGCTGGCGTTCCTGATGCGCTTCAAACAGATTTGCAATCATCCCGACCAGTGGCTGGGGCAGTCGGGTTACGCGCCGGAGGACAGCGGCAAATTCGCGCGGCTCCGCGTTATCGCCGAAGAAATCGCCTCGCGGCGCGAGCGTTGCCTGGTATTCACCCAATTCCGCGAAATGACCGCGCCCCTCGCCGATTTTTTGGCCGGCGTGTTTGGGCGGGGCGGTTTGATCCTGCATGGCGAGACGCCGGTGAAGGAACGCAAAAAATTGGTGGACGCCTTCCAGGCCGACAACGGCCCGCCGTTTTTCGTTCTGTCCCTCAAGGCCGGCGGCGCCGGACTCAACCTGACCGCCGCTTCGCACGTCATCCACTTCGACCGCTGGTGGAACCCGGCCTTCTATAACCTGGCCACCGACCGCTCCTACCGCATCGGCAAAAAGAAAAACGTCCTGGTGCACAAGTTTCTGGTAAGTGGTACAATCGAGGAGCGTATCGACGCCCTGATCGAGAATAAAAAGGAAATCGCCTCGGGAGTCCTGGAAGGCGGGACGGTAAAGGCGCTCACCGACATGTCGAATGACGAGCTTCTCCGCTTTGTCCGGCTCGACGTGAAATCGGCCGAAGCGGATTGAAGCCGGATTTCCAGACCAAATAACGGCAGCATGATGGGAGAAAAAATGGTTTCCTGGTGGGGAGGCAGAGGGCTTTGGCCCGAATATGTCCCGGTGGCGACGCGGATTGCCAGGGCGAAAAAGGAAGTGGAAAAACTCCGCAAACAAGGGGTGCAAATCCAGCCGGTGGAATTGGACGGCGGCAAGATCGCCAGCTCGTTTTGGGGCAAGGGCTGGTGCGACCACATGGACTCGTTCCATGATTACGAAAACCGTCTGCCGCGCGGGCGTTCATACGTCAGAAACGGCGCGGTCGTGCATCTAGAGGTGGTGAAGGGGAAAATTTCCGCCCTGGTCGCCGGCACGAACATGTACAAGGTCGAAATCAGCATCGAACTCCTGGACAAAAAGCGCTGGGAAGACATAAAGAGGCAATGCGCCGGGAAAATTTCCTCCCTCATGGATCTTCTTAAAGGCAAGCTGTCGGACGGGGTGATGCGGGTCGTGGCCAGCCGCGACGGCGGCTTGTTCCCCGGCCCCAAGGAAATCAGGATGCGCTGCTCCTGTCCCGACGTTGCCGGCATGTGCAAGCATATCGCGGCCGTATTCTACGGCGTCGGCGCCCGGCTCGACCGGCAACCGGAACTCCTCTTCCTCCTTCGCGGCGTCGACCATGCCGAACTCGCCGCCGGCGGCGGGGTTGACGCGGTCATCGACAAGGGGCGGGGGGCCGAAAGCGAGCTGGCGGGCGACAATCTGGCGGAGGTGTTCGGGATCGAAATGGTGGAGGGGAGCGCCTTGGCGGGTACGCCTGACGCGGTAATCCGGAATAACGTTCCCCCGCTTCCCCTCAGTGAACCCCGCGCAAAAAGGCCGGAAAAAGCCGGCCGTAAACGTGGCGCGGCTGCGGCGGCCAAAACTTCGCGGGCAAAAACCTCACCGGTCCCGCGCCGTCCAGCCTCCGTCCGGCAAGACCAGGCGGCACGTTATGCTGAAGCGGAGCGTTTGGTGGCGGAATATGTCGCTGCGAAGAAGGGGAGGGAACGGGCGGATGGCCGGTAGAGCGCCTTTGCGGCTGTTTTAAAAAAGGCGGTAAAAAAGCGGTTAAAACGGCGGTTAAAAAAGCGGTTAATAAAATCCAGCCTCGGGCTGGTTGCGGGGTTCCAAAGGGGGCGCAACCAGCCCCCTTGTTGAAATGCGGTTATGTTTTAACGCAGTTAAAACGACCTCGCTTAGGAGCCAGCGAAGCGAAGCTCCGACAAATCAAAAAAGGAAGGGCGTCTAATAAAAAATAAACACCTCGCCAAGTAAGGTTGGTCTTTTACCTACTTTATGGGAGGTTTTATCAGTAGATGGTTTCCTTCCTTTTTTGTAACCGTTCACGTCTTCAATTTCAGAGTGAAAAGGTGAACATTGCTGCAAAAGTAAAACAGTACGACTGTCATTCCGAACGGTAGTGAGGAATCCTGCGGTCGCAAGCCGCTGGGGAACACACTCTGGCATTTGGCTCGTGGGCATTTCCCCACCCATTCTGAATTCATCCCGCTCGCGATAAGGTAAACGAGCCAAATGGGGACGGTTCATACTCAGCTACTGCGACCGCTGGATTCCTCACTAGCGTTCGGAATGACAGTCGTACTGTGGTGCAATGGATGGAATGTTCACATTTCCGCCCTGAAACCGAAGACGTGAACGGTTACCCTTTTTTGATCCCTCGGAGCTCCGCTTCGCTGGCTCCTAAGCGAGGTCGTTTTAACTGCGTTAAAACATAACCGCATTTCAACAGGGGGGCTCGGTTCTGTCTGGTTAGACAGAACCAGTTGCGCCCCCCTAGAACCCCCGCAACCAGCCCGAGGCTGGATTTTATTAACCGCTTTTATTAACCGCTTTTTTTAACCGCTTTTTTTACCGCTATTTTAACAACTCCCCCTTATAACATTACCCGGAAACGACAACAGGGCGGGGAAAACTCCCCGTCCTGTTTATGTCACCCCTAATCTATGATGTCTACATCCTTTTTGCCCAGAACATGGCGTTCAGATACCAAAGAGAAGTCATAAGCGGGACAAAAGCCACTATCGCCAGCCATTCCAAATTAGTGACCGCACCGATGTACACTACCGCCAAGCTTAACATCGCAATCAAAAAGCTTAGGCCCATGTGGTCGGTTTGGCACTTCTCCTTGTGCGCGACGCAATCCCTGGTGCTCGTAACGGTATTCATGGCAAACCTCCTTTTTGTGATAAGGCGGGAGCGGAGACCTGTTTGGTCGGGTTTTGCCAAGCCCGACAGGTTTCACACCCCATCTAAACGTGCCGTCGACACCACCGGCTGCATGGCTCCAATCTTCCCGCCGCGCGGCGGAGTCGGAGCGGATTAAGTTGCTCCTATGCTACTCCCCCGCAAGCGTAAGTCAATAGCTTCCTTTCACCACCCGAGCCTGAGGCGCTTCGCATCACCACCGCGGCCGCTGTTTCATGCTCCTACTTAATATTGTCCCGGAGTCGTCCTTTATCCTCCTGGCGCCGGCTTCAAGCGTTGCAACCTGCGCCGGCTATTTGACCAAATACCCGCCGTCCACCGGGATAATCGCCCCGCCCAGATAATCGCTCGCCCGGGACGCGAGAAAAATGGTCGTACCCTTGACATCATCCGGCTTGCCCCAGCGCCCGGCCGGAATCCGTTCGAGAATCTGCTTGCCGCGCACCGGATCCCGGGCCAGGGCGTCGCACATGTCGGTGTGCATGTAGCCCGGCGCTATCGCATTGACGTTCACCCCCCGACCCAGCCAATCGTTCGACAACTCGCGGGTCAACTGCGTGACGCCGGCCTTGGAGGCGGTATAGGCGGGCACGGTTTGCCCCCCGAAATGCAGCACCATGGAACTGATGTTGATGATTTTCCCGTAACCCTTCTTCAGCATGATTCGGCCCGCCAGCTGGCACTGGATAAACACCGCCGATAAATTCACCGCCAGAATCCGGTCCCACTCCTCGATGGGGTAGTCCTCGGAAATTTTCCGAAATTGCACGCCGGCGGCGGTGACGAGGATGTCGAGGTCGCCCCCCAGCCGCTTCACGCCCTCTTCGAAAGAGGAAACCACCTCCTCCCGCTTTTCGAGATTACCCTTCACCCCATACGCCTTGAAGCCGCGGGCGGAAAAGTCCGCCGCGCTTTTGAACACGCCGTCGGAAGAACCAATCAGCGCCACCTCGCAGCCGGCCTCCAGCAAAGCTTCCGCCATGCCGTGGCCAAGACCACGGGTGCCGCCGGTGACCAGCGCCTTTTTGCCGGTGATGTCGAACAAGCTGTGAATCATCTTGATGTCCCTTTTCTTGAGAACCAACTATTGTGGGGCGGCCCCAATTATTTTTTTTCGCCAGTAAAAAGGTCGACCATATTCTGCACGCCAGGAAGAACCTTCGCCAAATACTTGTACTGCGGCTCAAAACACTGAACCAACGAATGGCGAGTGTGGCCAATGAGTATGGTAAAAACATAACAGGCGTGCCCGGGCGAAGTGACCGTGGGATGATAGCCGCCAGGCAATAGAACCGTGTCGCCGGAATGGGTGGGGTAGACGCCGCCGGAACCGTCTGGCTGATAACTGAACTGGGCGCCGAAACCGTTGTCGGGGTCGAAGCGGTAGTGGTAGACCTCCTCGAAGCCGGTCTCCTGCCAGCCGTCCCGGCCGTTCGGGATGTCGTTACCGTGCTTGTGGGGGGGGTAACCCGACCAGCAGCCGGGCTCGGCGTAAAGTTCGCTGATCAGAATGTTGCCGGTGCGGCCTTCGTCCTTGGCGCCAAGAATGTGGTAAATGGAACGCTTGGAATGGGTCTCCAAAGACCCCACTTCGACCGGCCGCACCTCCTCCGGCTTGATGCGGAAGGGGTCGAACCGCTTCTCGCAGCGGCCGCCCGCCACGGCAATCAGCGTTCCCCCAGGCCCGCCGGTCGCCTTGACCCAAACCCCGGTCGGGGCATACACGGAGTCGGCCCGGCGGCTGGCCCAGATGTTGGCGCGTTCGCCGACGCCGGAAAAGAGCGTGCCGTCGACGTCGAGGTCGCACTTGCCTTCCATGACCACCCAGCAGGTCTCGTAGCCGGGGACGGCGGTGGTGAACGCTTCACCCGGCGCCAGACGGACCAGGTTGAAGTAGGTGCGGGGCAGGAGCGGGTCGGCGGCGTTGATGATGGGTTGGTTGCAGTTGTCGTAGGCGCGAATGAGGCGGGACATGAGGTTCTCCGTAAGGACAAAATGCGGGATTGGTTATATGAAGAATGTGCTGAACCAGGGGAAAAGGACCACCAGGAAAAATACCGCCGTGTAACCGATGAAGAAGGGGAGCTCCCCCTTGGCGATGGCGCCCATTTTCAGCTTGGTCACGCTGGAGGCGGCGAAGAGGTTGACGGCGACCGGCGGGGTCATGGTGCCGATGACGTTGGCGATGCAGACGATCATGCCGAAATGGACGTTGTGGATGTGCATGCTTTGGGCGATGGGCCAGAGGACGGGTACCAGCAGGACGCAGATGGCGATGCCTTCCAGGAAGGTGCCGAAGATCAGCAGCAGAAAGGCGATGGCGAGGGTGAAGACCGTCGGCGACATGTTGAGGGCGATGATGGCGTTCACGAGGGCGCGGGAGATGCCGGAATTGGTGAAGACCCAGGAGAAGGCGGTGGAGGTGGCGATGATGAAAAGGATCATCGCGCTCGATTTGGCGGAGGTGATGATGAGGGGGACGACCTCGCGGAACGGAATGGCGCGGTAAAGGAAGATCCCGACCAAAAAGGCGTAGACGACGGAGACGGCGGCGGATTCGGTGGGAGTAAGGTAGCCGGAGTAGATGCCGCCCAGGATGATGAAGGGGAGGAGGAGGGCGGGGATGGCGCGGAAGGTGGTCTTGATAAACCCCGCCAGGCTGATTTTCTCGACGTGTTTCGGCCAATTTTCCTTGCGGGCGTAAATTCCGCAGACAAAAACCAGGACGATGACGATCATGGTGCCGGCGACGATGCCGGCTGAAAAAAGATTGGAGATGGAACAATTGGTGATGGTGCCGTAAACCACCATGATGATGCTGGGCGGGATAATCGGACCGAGACCGCCGGCGACGGCCAGCAGGCCGGCCGAGCGTTCCTTGGGGTAGCCGAGTTTGACGATTTCGGGGTAGACGGTGGAGCCGATGGCGATGACCGTGGCGGGAGCGGAACCGGAGAGGGCGGCAAAAAAGGCGCAGGCGAGAACCAGGGCGTAGGCCATGCCGCCCCGAACCCGGCCGACTATCGAATTGACGAATTCGACCAGCCGCCGCGAGATGCCGCCGCTGGTCATGAGGTTGCCGGCCAGGACGAAGAAGGGAATGGCCATGATGGCGTAGGCGTCGAGGGCGGTGAAGATGCGCTGGGGGACGGCGGCGAGGGGGATGTCCATGAGGTGGAGGCAGAGCATGGCCGAGACCCCGAGGGACATGGCGATGGGGACGCCGAAAATAAGCAGGAAGGCGAGGGAGCCGAAGAGTATGAGGCCGATAGTGGCGGTGTCGGTCATGCGACGCCTCCTTTCGCGGTGTTTTCGCCGGACTGTTCGTCCTTGTGTCCCGAGAAGAGCCGGGCGACAAGGGCGAGTAAGGTGGCGGCCTGAACCAGGGTGATGATGGCGAAGCTGATGGGGAGGGCGGCATAGGGGACGTACATGGGGACGCCGAGTCCGGGGGAGTCCTGGCCGAACTGGATTTGCTTTTGCATGAGGGTTAGGGAATGCCAGAAGACCAGGGCGGAAAAGGCGACGATGACGATTTTGCCGAAAATGTCCAAGAGCAGTTTCGGTATCCCCTTGAAGCGGTCGATAATGGCGGTGATGGCGATTTGCGTGCCGTCCCGCAGGCCGATTTCAGTGCCGAGGAGGGTCATGTAGACCATGCAGTAGCGGGCAAGCTCTTCGAACCAGGAGACGCCGGCGTGGATGACGTTGCGGGTGGCGACCTGGGCGAAAGCGGCGAGGGTCATGACGATGAAGGAGACGACAAGGATCAAATTTTCCAGCTTTTGCAGCTGGGCGAGAGTTGTTTTCATTGGTCATCCCTGAAAAGTGGACGTTTCACGGGGATCGGGCCGAACCGCCGCCCGATCCCCGTGAAAGTTAAGCTGCCGAATGGCGGGAGGCTTATTTTTTTGCGTCTTCGATGGACTGCAGCACTTCGGGCTTGATGGTCTTGCGGAAATCCTCGATGACTTTGGCGACCGCCTGCTTTACGGAAGCCATGTCGATGTTGTGGAATTTGACGCCGTGTTTTTCGCCCAGTTCCTTGACCGCTTCGGCGTTGCCGTCCAAAAGGAGCTTACGCTGGTAGTCGATGCCCTTCTTGACGCCGGCGAGGAATTGCGGGCGGACGTCGGCGGGAATTTTGTTCCAGGCCTTGTCGGAGAGGCCGATGGCGATGAAGGTGTAGAGGTGGTTGGTCCAGGTGACGTTCTTGATGACTTCGTAGTAGCGGTTGGTGAGCATGTTGGCGATGGCGTTTTCACAGCCGTCGATGGTGCCCTGCTGCAGGGCGGTGAACTGTTCCGAGGCGGCCATGGGGGTGGCGATGGCGCCCAGGGCGTTGAAGGTGGCGATTTGCATCTGGTTTTCCATGGTGCGGATTTTGAAGCCCTTGAAATCTTCCAGCTTGGTGATGGGGCGGTTGGAGAAGACGTTCCGGAAGCCGGATTCCATCCAGCCGACGATGTGGACGCCCTGGGCCAGGGCTTTCTGGTTGATCATTTCGCCGAACTTGCCGTCGATGACCTTGTGCGCTTCGTCCACGGAGGCGAAAAGGAAGGGTTGATCGAGCACCTTCAATTCCGGCACGAAGGAACTGAGGACGACGTTGACGACCGAGCACATGTCGATGGTGCCGATTTGCGCGCCTTCGTACATGTCGCGTTCGTTGCCAAGGACGCCGCCGGAGTAGACCTCGATTTTAACCCGGCCGCCGGTGGCCTTTTCGACTTCTTCCGCCACCTTCTTGCCGCCCATGGCGTACATGCTGCTCTCGGGGTCGACGAAACCGAACTTCAATGTGACCGTTTCCCCGGCCTGGAGTCGGGCGGCCCCGCCAATGGCCAGGACCAAAACCAGCGCAAACGACAGTTTTTTCAACATGGTGATTCTCCCAAAAGCGCTATGCCACAGAAAAACCGACCCTGCGCATGCAGGGCGGCATGGTTCTATTCATCCAAATGATCCAAGACCAGCCTGACTTTCCCCTCCTTGAGGAAAGTCAGCCTCTCCCGGTCCACGCCGGCGTTGGTGACGAGGCAGTCGAAGTCGGCGACATTCCCCTCCTTGACCGCCCCGACCTGCCCCCATTTGGAAGCGTCGACGAGGAGATAACGTTGTTGCGAACATTGGATAAGTTCGAGCTTGATCTCCGCCTCCAAGAGCGATCCCTCGGTCATCAGGCCGTCGGGGGTCAGGCCGGCACAGGACATGAAAAGTTTGCGGGGTTGGAAAAAGCCCAGCGCGGTCGAGGTCAAGACCCCGTGGCTGGACAGGTTCGGCGCGTTGACGGTTCCCCCCAGAATTATGCAGGTCCAGCGGCAGTCGGGTTTGGCGGCGATTTCCAGGGCGATTTGCAACGAGTAGGTGAGGATGGTGAGCCTTAAATCGTGCGGGATAAAATCCAGAAGGCACAGGACGGTGGTGGAGTTGTCGAGGGCGAGGACATCCCCCTCCTCGATAAAACCGGCCGCGACCCGGGCGATGCGGTTTTTCTGCTCCCGGTTGACGTCGCGCCGGGGAAAGAGGGGCAGGAGCGGGCGGTATTTCCGATCGCCAAGGTAAATGGCGCCGCCGTGGGTGCGTTTCAAAAATCCGTCCTGCGCCATTTCGTTCAGGTCGCGGCGGATCGTCTCCGGGGAGGCGTCGAATTTTTCCGCGAGCTCGGCGACGTCGACGCGTTTTTGCCGCTTGAGCAGGTCCATTATCTGGAGTCGGCGTTCTTCGGCATACAAGGCGGATCGACTCCTGGCCGGTGCTGGTTGGCTGAATCTCGATTCATTGTTTTGGTATGGAGGCAGTATACCGCATTTCCGCCCGTTGTCGACCGCTTTTTTTTATTTTTACCCGTTTTTGTTGACATTACGCCCAAACCTGCCCGAATATACCCATGCGGCCGACAGATTCGGAATAATTAATTTTTTTACTTGTGAAAATATAGGCAAACGGTAAAATATCGGTATGTTTTGGTATACCATTGGTATACCAAAATGCCTCCAACGAAAGACACTTCATGTCCAAGGATAATGTCCGTAAAGCGGCGGTGAGGACGTTGGTCGAACATATCAAGAAAAAGGATATCGTCGAGGGCGACAAGCTCATTTCCGAACGCGACATCGAAAAGAGGTTGGCCATCTCGCGCCCGCTCCTGCGCCAGGCCCTGGCCGTCCTCGAAGCGTTCGGGATGGTGGAGATTCGCGATCGTTCCGGCATATTCATCAACGACGCCCAGGTGGCGGACGTGCATTTTCTCGATCATCCCATCGATCTGATCCCCGAACTGCTGCAGATACGCATCTTCATCGAACCCGAAGCCGCGGCCCTGGCCGCCGAGTTCCGTTCCGACGCCGCCCTGGCCAAACTCAGGGAGGCGGTCCGGGAAATGGGCCGGCTATTGGACTCCGACGATCCCGACCGCGGCAACAAAATTGAACGCTGGAACAGCATTTTCCATTGCGCCATCGTCGGCTGCGCCAAGAACCGTTTCCTCCTGAAAATGTACCAGAACCTTTCCGAAGTCTATCAGGAGGCCAGCGTGCTGCTCCGCCGCGAAGGACCGGATCTCCCTTACGGCGACAATGACCGCGAGGTGCAGCAGGAGCACGAATGGATCGTCTCCGCCCTGGAGCGGCGGGACGGAGTGGGAAGCAGGAACGCGGTCCTGTCCCATCTGCGCAACTCCTACGCCCGGGACGCCCGCAACCTGGATCTGTTCGCCGACATCAATAAAAAAAGCGGGGGCACGCGCCTCTTCGACCCCCGCCAGCAAGCATGATTTGACAAATGCGCGGTTGGCGCATCTTGACGACGAGTTGACATCTTTGATATGAGGAGGAAGGCAATGAAGAGTAAATTGCTGGTGGCGGCGGCTCTATGTTTCGCCTTGGCGTTGGCGGGCGGCGTCGCCCGGGCGGCGACGGTCACCCTCAAGGGCGGCCTGGTGGCGGCCCCGAACACCACCCAGGTCCGCGAACTGAACGAGTGGGCGCGTCTCGTCAAGGAGCGTACCAACGGCGAAGTCAATATCGAGGTATACCCGGCCGAACAACTCGGGAACGAACGCGCCCTCCTGGAAGGCGCCAATCTCGGCACCATCGACTGGACGCTTATCGGCCCCAGCGGCGCCGAGCGCCTCACCCCCGAGTTCGGCATTTTCGAAAACGCCTACACCTTCCAAAGCACCGATCACATCGGCAAAAGCGTCATGAACCGCGAGTTCGTCGACTACCTCAGTTCCATCCTCGAAAAGAAGTCCAACCTGAAGGTGCTTGGCTTCCAGTGGTTCGGCCACCGCCACGTCATCGCCGACAAGCCCCTTCTCTCCCCCGAGGACGGCAAGGGCATGAAGATCCGCACCCCCGACGTCCCCGCCTACAAGGTCGCCTGCTACGCCCTGGGCGCGACCGCCACTCCCATGGCCTACGGCGAAGTGTATATGGGCCTCAGCCAGGGCGTGGTCGACGCGGCCGAGTGCCCGCTGGAAAACATCAATGTCATGAAGTGGTACGAAGTGAAGAAGAAGCTGACCCTGACCTCCCACGTGGAAGGCATGACCTGCGTGTTCATGAACAAGCGCAGCTTCGAACGGAAGCTCAGCCCCGCGCAGCAGAAAATCGTCTTCGACACCGGTATGGAAGTGTGGAATAAATTCTTCAAGGATTACCAGAAGACCGAGCAGGAAATGCTGGAAAAACTGAAGGCTCAGGGGGTCGAGGTCTTCACGCCCACCAAGGAACAGCTGGCGGTCTTCATCGGCCGCGCCCACGAAGCCTTGGCCAAGGACTTCATTCCCAAGTGGGGCGAAGCCTGGAAGAAGTTCGAGAGCTACGCGAAATAGGCGTCTACCAACGCCGCCGCGGTCGTTCCGATGGGCGCAGCGCAACTTTGTTACGCGTCTCCCGACCTTGTTAGGCCGCAAACCTCCCCACACGTCATTCCGGCGTCGCAAGCGGATGCTGCACCCCTAACGGGCGGTTTCGCCGGAATCCAGGGGGATGAGCGTAGACGGCAGGGGAATCACCAAGACGTCATGATGAAAAAGAAGAAGTACTGCC
>JAVBTZ010000162.1:0-17169 GCA_031555915.1 Planctomycetota bacterium | reverse complement strand
GAAGGTTCGCGACTTTTGCAGAAAAGCGAAGCAACCGCCGTCCGCCTTTTTTAAAAAAGTAGACATTTTCAGATTATTTAATTTTTCTTCCACAAAAAACATTGACAAAAAAAAACAAGTGAAGTATAGTGCTCGTACTAGCCTCCCCCAGGGCTAGTAGGCGCGCGTTCCCCCATTCTGATCGGAATTTTGAGCAGAATTCGTGCGCCAAAGTCCCGAGCCCCTTCCGCCCCCCCGGAAGGGGCTTCCCTTTTTTATACCGCCAAGAATCAAGCGAGCAAACCACTGCTCGCTTGTTTTTATTTCACCCGCCCCCTATACTCCTTTCCACCGAAGGCATTCCAAAGCAAAGGAGCCCATATGTCCCGAAAAACCGCTGAAATCGCCCGTTGCCCTTGGTGCGGCGAGGATCCGCTCTACTGTCAATACCACGATGCCGAATGGGGCGTGCCGCTCAGGGACGACCGGGCGCTCTTCGAATTCATCGTGCTGGAAGGGGCGCAGGCCGGCCTTTCCTGGTATACGATTCTCAAGAAACGCGAGAATTACCGCGCCGCCTTCGCCCAATTCCAGCCGGAAAAAGTCGCCCGGTTCGGGGAAAAGGAAACGGCGGCGTTATTGGCGAACCCGGGGATTGTCAGAAACAAATTGAAAATCGCCGCGGCAATCGGCAACGCCCGCGCTTTCCTCAAAATCGCCGAAAAACACGGTTCTTTTGCGAAGTACATCTGGAACTTCGTCGACGACCGGCCCATCGTCAACCGGTGGATTAGCTTGGCGGAAATCCCCGCCCGCAGCGAACTTTCCGACCGGATTTCGAAAGAGCTGAAAGCGGCCGGCTTCAAATTCGTCGGCTCAACCATCGTCTACTCGCATATGCAAGCCACCGGCATGGTGAACGATCACCTGGTGTCGTGCTTCCGGCATAAGGAATGCGGCGGAAAGGCGGGCCAATGATGGAAACGGCGCCGGAACCGCTGGCGGCGGGCTTGTACCTGGTCGGGACGCCGATCGGCAATTTGGAAGACATCACGCTGAGGGCCTTGCGGATTCTCCGGTCGGTGGAGGTCCTAGCCTGCGAAGACACCCGGGTGACCCGGAAAATTTTCCAGCACTATCAGATCCCCCCCCCGAAAACCATCGTGTCCCTGAACGATCACAACGAAAAAACGGCGGCAAAGCATCTGGTCCATTTCATTAAACAGGGGAAAAGCGTGGCGTATTGCTCCGACGCCGGCATGCCGGGGATTTCCGATCCCGGGTTCAATCTGTGGCAGACCGCCACGGCAGCGGGGGTACCCTGCGAAATCATCCCCGGGGTAAGCGCCCTGACGACGGCCATTCCTTACGCCGGCCTGCCGGCCGGGCGCTTCGCTTTCCTTGGTTTCCCGCCCCGCCGCGACGGCCGCCTGCAGCGGATTTTGGCGGACTACCGCGATCTCGACGCCAGCCTGGTTTTCTACGAGTCGCCGCGGCGGCTCGGGCGTTTGCTGCGAATTGCCGGCGAGAATTTGGGGGAAAACCGCGAAGCCGCCGTTTGCCTCGAACTCACCAAGAAATTCCAACGGGCGAAAAAGGGAAGGTTGGGGGATTTGGCCCGTTTTTTCGAGGAAAACGAGACGAGGGGCGAGGCGGTGGTGATTATCGCGGGAGGCCGGGGGGAGGAGGCGGACTCGGGGTTGGACATTGAAGATTCGCCTTGCGAGCATCTCTAAAAGTGCCTTTGACTAGAGCAATCGCCACGTATATACTACATGTATATACATGGTTGCAAGCAGCGCCAGGAAAGGAGCCGACCATGACCCGCGCCAGAATTTTCAAATCCGGAAATAGCCAAGCCGTCAGATTGCCGAAGAAACTCCAGCTCGAGGAAAAGTAAGTTGATATTACGCGCCACGGCGAAGAGCTCATTATTCGCCCGGTGAAGCCCGAAAATATTGTACGCGCCATAGAAATATTAAGATCCCTGCCCGGAATGGCGCTGAAATAAGGGTAATCCTTTGCGGAGCGGTGATTTAAAATATTTTTTTACCACAGAGAACACAGAGACCACAGAGAACCACCTTAAACTACGGATGGAAGTTAATCCTGAATTCCATTTCTATAACTCGATTTAAATCCCGGGGCTATACGTCATTCCGCAGTTAAGAGTGGTTCTCTGTGGTCTCTGTGTTCTCTGTGGTAAAAAATTATTTTAAATCATCACCTCGCAAAAGGTTACCCTTATTTCAGCGCCATTCATCCCTGCCCGATGATTTTGTGATTGAACGCGACGGACCGCCGCAAAAGCGGGAGGGGTTAGGGCTTGAAGTATTACGGCAAAATTCGCGGCGATCTGGAGAAACGCGGTACGCCGATTAGCAATAACGATCTATGGATAGCAGCCCACGCCATGGCCGCCGGCCTCACCCTGGTCACCAACAATACCGATGAATTCAAGCGCATCCCCCACCTGAAAGTCGAGAATTGGGTATAGAAACGAAAAAATCGCCCCCAGCGTTTTTAAAAAAGTTTCCCCGGTTTTTCTTGCGCCCCGCCCCCCATATTTTTATACTCTCCCACGGTCAAGCCGCCCGAGTTGCGGCTTGACCTTTTGTATGAACAGACGGAAAATTCACTTGGTGAACTAATATTGCGTACAATATAGAGTATAATACCGCTGGAATAACCGCGCCTCGGAACGGCGCAAAACAGGAGCGACACCACCATGGCAGTTGAACGAAGCATCCCCATCGAACGCGTTCGCAACATCGGCATCATGGCCCACATCGACGCAGGGAAAACCACCTGCTCCGAACGCATCCTCTACTACACCGGCAAAAGTCACAAACTCGGCGAAACGCACGACGGCTCCGCTACCATGGACTGGATGGCCCAGGAACAGGAACGCGGCATCACCATCACCTCCGCCGCCACCACCACCACTTGGCGCGACTGCGAAATCAACCTCATCGACACCCCCGGCCACGTCGACTTCACGGTCGAGGTCGAACGCTCCCTGCGGGTGCTGGACGGGGTCGTCGGCCTGTTCTGCGCGGTCGGCGGGGTCGAACCGCAGTCGGAAACGGTCTGGCGCCAGGCCGACAAGTACGAGGTGCCCCGCATCTGCTTCGTCAACAAGATGGACCGGGTCGGCGCCGATTATTTCGGCGTGGTGGAAAAAATCAAAAACATCCTCGGCGCCAACGCGGTGCCGATTTCCATTCCGATCGGGGAAGGCCCCGAATTCACCGGCGTCCTCAACCTGGTCACCAACAAGGCGCATTATTACGACGAGAAGGACAAGGGCCTGACCGTCCGCATCGAGGAAATCCCCGATGAGATGAAGAAGGTCGCGGCGGAATGGCGGATGAACCTGCTGGAAAAAGCGTCGGAGCAGGACGACGGCCTGATGGAAAAATATCTGGACGGCAAGGAAATCGGCGAGAACGAACTCCGCCAAGTGGTGAAAAAGGCGACCCACGACCAGAAAATCGTCCCCGTTCTCTGCGGCAGCGCCTTCAAGAACAAGGGCGTGCAGATGCTCCTGGACGCCATCGTCTACTACCTCCCGAGCCCGGTGGACAAGCCGCCGGTAATCGGCGAATCGATGCGCGGATCGGTCCGCCGGCGGGTGCCGGGCGGGGGCGAGCCGCTGTCGGCGATTGCCTTCAAGATCATGACCGACCGGCACGTGGGCAAGCTGGTTTACGTGCGGATCTATTCCGGCCGCCTCGACGCCGGGTCGTATGTCCTCAATTCCACCCAGAACAAGCGGGCCCGCATCGGCCGCATCATGCGCATGCACGCCAACCGCCAGGAAATGGTCGACTGCCTCTACGAAGGGGAAATCGGCGCGGTCATCGGCATCGGCGACACCATGACCGGCGACACCATCTGCTGCGAGGACGATCCGATTATTCTCGAAGCCATCGAATTCCCGGCCCCGGTTCTCTCCATCGCCATCGCGCCGAAGGACCGCTCGGACCGCGACAAGATCGACAAGGCGCTCCAGAAGTTGTCGGAAGAGGATCCGACATTCCTGGTGTCGACGGACCAGGAAACGGACGAAACGATCATCGCCGGCATGGGGGAACTCCATCTCGACATCCTGATCGACCGCATGCGGCGGGAATTCGGGGTCGAAGTCACCACCGGCGCGCCGCAGGTCGCCTTCCGCGAAACCGCGACGATTCTGGCGGAAATCAACGAGCGTTTCGCCAAACAGTCCGGCGGCCGCGGCCAGTTCGCCCAGGTCGCCCTGAAGGTCGAGCCGCTTCCTTCCGGCAGCGGCTTCGAGTTTGTGAACGCGATTGTCGGCGGCGCGATTCCCAAGGACTATATCCCGGCGGTGCAGAAGGGCGTCACCGACGCCCTGGCCAAAGGCGCCTGGGCCGGCTATCCGATTGTCGACGTCCGGGTCACCCTCTTCGACGGCAAGCATCACGAAGTCGATTCGTCGGAACAGGCCTTCCGCACCTGCGCCTCGATGGCGTTCAAGAAGGCCTTCCTCAAGGCGAATCCGCAGCTACTCGAACCGGTGATGGCGGTGAACGTGACGACGCCGGAGGAATTCGCCGGCGGCGTGACCGGCAACCTTTGCGGCAAGCGGGGACGCATTTCCGGCATGGAGCCGCTGGCGAACGCCCAGCAGATCAAGGCGACCGTCCCCCTGGCGAACATGTTCGGCTACGCGTCGGAACTCCGCAACATGACCCAGGGCCGGGCCAGCTTCACCATGCACTTCGAGCAGTACGAAGTGGTGCCGCTCAGGATAGCGGAGGAGGTGGTGGCGGAGCGGAAGAAAAAGCTGAAGGAATAAGCAAAAAGGAATCCCGCGATGACGGTGGAAGCGCCTCCGGTTGTTCCCAGCCCCTATCCCGAGCTGGAACTGGTCGACAGCCTGATTGCCGGGCTGGAGGCGCTTATCCACGAATCGGACGAAACGCCCCTCCATATCGACGCGAGCGGCAAGCCGCGGCGTTTGGTGTACCGGATTCTCGCCGGCGGCGGCGGCCAGGCGGCGGTCAGGAAGCTGCACCTCGGGGAGGCGGTTTTCCTGAACGAGGAGCGGCTGGTCATTCGCTGCAGCAACACCGAGGTGGTGCGGCAGATGCAGCTGGAGGTGACGATCCAGGCGGAGAAGAGCGGCCGGGGCGAGGCGATTGCGGTGATTAAGGGCAAGGTGAGGGAGATGAAGCGGATTCGCGGCGGTTACGACATGGAGCTGGAGGTGAAGGAAACGCACAAAATGCGGGTCACCCCCGGGCAGAAATTGCGGGAGTGCCTGCGGAAGAACGACGTCTCCGGCTGGAACCGCTGGTGTCAGGACATCCCGGGGAACATCGAGTTGTCGGGTTTGGATTTGCGTTCGGCGGAGTTGGTGGGGTACGATTTATGTTGCGCGGATTTGAGCGGCACGACCCTGATTGGGGCGAATTTGACTAACGCGATCCTGGCCGGGGCGGATTTGCGGGAGTGCGATCTCGGCGGGGCGACGGTCCAGGGGGCGGATTTTTTCCGGGCCCGGATGCGGCGGGCGCAGGCGTCGTTGCTGGCGCAGTCGGGAATGTCGGAGGTGGAGAGCGTTATATTTGACAGTTAGTCCTACTACGCGACTGTTGTGGGAACCGCATCCACAACAGTCGTGTGATCAAAAGGTTGCATGGTGAACGGTATGTCGTGCCGTTTTTTACCGCCGCCTCTCGGATTACCGATAAACCTAATCTCATGCGGCATTTGCGGATGCGGTTCCCGCAAATGCCGCGTTGTCGAGTTGATCTGGCGGACTTTTGCAAAAAACTTGGAGCGTTCTATGGCCTCCACACCCAGCTCCCACCCCTTTGGCCGGTTCACCCGCGAGGACTGCGGTTTGCCCGAGCTTGGCAGTCCGCTTCCGGATTCGGGCCTGAGTTTTTCTAAGGGTTTCATCCTGGTGGCGGCCCTGGCGTTGGCCGGCTGGTTTGCGGGGCATTTTTCCGCGCGGCACCGGGTGGAATGGGTGACGCAGTTGCCGGCGCGGGTCTACCGGGCGTCGATAGACCAGATACCCGGTCTCCTGGAGCGGGGAAAGCTCTACGCCACCGCCCTGCCGGAGGATCAGGCTCTCCGCTGCAACCTTGCCTACGCGGTGATCGTCGCCTCCGAGCGTTCGCCCCGGCGTTTGGGTTACCTGGCCAATGCGGCGAATCTTTTTCGCGGCTTGGAGATTGCGCGGCTCCCGACCATTGAAGATCGTTTCCACGCCCTCCTGACCGCCTCCGGCACCTACGCCGATCTGGGCGAATACGCCGACGCCTTCCGCAGTTTGGACGAAGCGGAAAAAGTTCTGCGTGAACTCCCCGAGGCGACGGCCCGTTCGCATCGGCTGGCCCTGATCAACGCCAAAGCCTATTTTCTCTGCGAAGCGCCGACCGCCCAGGGGGGGGACACGAAGCAGGGCCTGCGTTTGGCCAGCCTGGTGATTTCCTCGAAGGATCGTCTCGCCAACGGCTCCCCGGCCTCCAGTTCGGCGGCTTTTCTCGACACCTTCGCCCTGGCCTGCTATAAGACCGGGGACCGCACCCGGGCCCTGGACGCCCAGGCGCTGGCCTTGGGCATGGCCACCAATATGGATGTTTCGGTTTACCTGAAGCATTACGACGATTTCAGCATGGACCAGAGTAACCGCTCCCGCAAGCGCGCCGGTTCGGGGATTGTCGATCCGACCGGGGTGCATAAGACTTACATTGGCGACACCAATAAAATTCCGGTCAACCGGGATGGCCATAACCATAATTCGGAACCAAACAACGAAGCAGCAAGGGGAACCAATGGAAGCATTTCTCAGTAAGCGTGTTCTCGAACTCGAACCCAGCGCGACCTTGGCGATGAACGCCAAGGTGAAGAAGCTGGCGGCGGAGGGGAAGAAGGTCATTTCCTACAGCGTCGGCGAGCCGGATTTCAAAACCCCGAAGCACATTTGCGAAGCGGCGAAAAACGCCATCGACGCCGGCCTGCACGGCTACACCGCGGTCCCAGGCACGCCGGAGCTCCGCAAAGCCATTGCCGAAAAAACGTTTCAGGACACGGGGGTCGGTTATTTGCCGGAGCAGATCGTCGCCTCTCCCGGCGGAAAATATTCACTGTACCTGGCTTTGCTGGCGCTGGTGAATCCCGGCGACGAAGTGCTGATTCCCGCGCCGTATTGGGTGAGCTATCCGGAAATGGCGCGGTTGGTGGGGGGGGTCCCGGTGGCGGTGAAAACCCGCGAAGAGGATTTGTACGCCCTGACGCCGGCGGCTTTGGAAAAGGCGATAACCCCGAAGACGAAATTGCTGATCCTGAACAGTCCCTCGAATCCCACGGGTCAGGTTGTTCCGCCGGAGGTGATTGGGGAAATCGGGCGGATAATGGAGAAACGGGGGATTTGGTGTTTGTCGGACGAGATTTACAATCACCTCATTTTCGGCGGCGCCCAGCACAAGTCGGTGGCGTCGGTATCGGACTATTGCCGGGAGCACACGGTGGTGGTGAACGGTTGTTCGAAGACCTATGCCATGACCGGTTGGCGCATGGGTTGGACGGCCGGGCCGAAGGCGGTGGCGAAGGCGATTGACGATCTCCAGGGCCAGACCTGCTCGAACGTGTGTTCGATAACCCAGGCGGCGGCGCTGGCGGCGCTGACGGGGCCGCAGGAGTGCGTCGGCGAGATGCGGGCGCATTTCGAGCGGCGTTGCGGTTTGATTCACGGTCTCCTGAATGCCCTTCCGGGGATAAAGTGCGCCAAGCCGAGCGGGGCGTTCTATGCGCTGCCGAACGTGAGCGGGCTGTTTGGGCGGACGGTGGGCGGGGTGAAGATCAACAATCCGACCGACCTTTGCAATGTGGCGTTGGATCAGGCGCTTATTGCCATGGTTCCAGGCGAGCCGTTTGCGGCGCCGCAGCAGGTGCGTTTGTCCTATGCGACGTCCGACGACAATATACGTGAAGGGATGCGCCGGCTTGGGGAATTACTAGGCAAGTAGATTAAGGATTTGACTTTATTGGCCGGCCTGTGATAATGGCTTTGGGGGGATTTTCACAGCTGTTGTTTTCGGGGCCGAGCTGAAAATTGTTGACCTGCCACTCCGGGGCGTCGCCAAGGCGGCGCTCCGGTGTTTTGTTGCCGTAATTGCGGAATTTTTAGGGAAGGAATGAATCATGTCAGCGAGCGACGCAGTTCCCATGACCGAGGAAGGAATGGCCAAGATCAAGGTCGAAATGGCGGAGTTGGAGAAAAAGCGCCCGGAAATCAAAAAAGCCATCGAGGAAGCCCGTGAAAAGGGGGATCTGCGGGAAAACGCGGACTATCACGCCGCCCGCGAGGAGTTGGCGATGTTGAACGCCCGCATTGCCCAGTTGAACGGTTTGTTGGCCAACGCGGTCATTATCGATCCGTCCAAGGCGCCGAAGGACAAGGTGGTGTTGGGGACGACGGTGACTTTCACCCGGGTCAAGGACAAGCAGAAATTGGTGCGGACGATTGTCGGCGCGGGTCAGGCGGATCCGTCGGCGGGGAAGATTTTGGTCACGTCCCCCCTGGCGAAGGCGATGGTGGGTCATGGTCCCGGCGAGACGGTGATGGCGGAGTTGCCGGGCGGCAACATGGAAATCCGCATTGACAAGATCGAGTTCAGATAGGGGACGGACCGATGGGCAAAATGTGGAAGGGACGCTTCAAGACGGCGACGCATCCACTGATGGAAGCGTTTGGCCAGTCCATTTCCTTTGACCGCGAATTGGCGGCGCAGGATGTGCAGGGGAGTTTGGCGCACGCGAAGATGCTGGAGGCGGCGGGTCTCCTTTCGAAGCGGGAGCACCAGGCGATACGGAAAGGCTTGGTTGAGATCGGCCGGGACATTGCCGCGGGGAATTTCGTTTACGACCCGGCGAACGAGGACATTCACATGTCCATCGAGGCGGAGTTGACGAAGCGGATTGGCGAACCGGCGAAAAAGCTGCACACCGGCCGGTCGCGGAACGATCAGGTCGCCACCGATTTACGCTTGTGGGCGAGGGAGAAGCAGGAGTTGTTGCTGGGGCGCCTGCGGGGTTTGATGTTGGCCCTCTTGGAGGTGGCGCGGCGGGAGCGGCATTTGGTGATGCCGGGGTATACGCATTTGCAGCGGGCGCAGCCGGTGTTGTTGGCGCACCATCTTTTGGCTTATGTGGAGATGTTCGGCCGGGACCGGGAGCGTCTGGCGGACTGCCGGCGGCGGACCAACCGCCTCCCGTTGGGATCGGGGGCGCTGGCGGGGTCGACGTTGCCGCTGGACCGCGAGGCGGTGCGGCGGGAGTTGGGTTTCGACGCTTTGTGCGAGAATTCGATGGACGCGGTGTCGGATCGGGATTTCGTGATTGAGACCTTGTCGTGCCTGTCCCTGATTGCGGTGCACACCAGCCGGTTGGCGGAGGACGTGGTTTTGTGGACGTCGGCGGAGTGGTCGTTTGCCAAACTGGACGACGCGTGGTCGACGGGAAGTTCCATCATGCCGCAGAAGCGGAATCCGGACCTGCTCGAATTGACCCGGGGGAAAACCGGCCGGGTGGTGGGGGCGCTCGTGAGCTTGCTGGTCACGGTCAAGGGTTTGCCGATGACCTACAACCGGGATTTGCAGGAGGACAAGGAGCCGCTCTTCGACGCGGTGCGGACGGTGGCTTTTGTCCTGGAGTGTTTGGCGGAATTTTTTCCGACCCTGAGTTTTGACGGCGAGCGGGCGAAGGCGATGTTGGGGGGCGGGTTTTTGGAGGCGACGGTTTTGGCGGAGTATTTGGTGGAGAAGGGGTTGCCGTTCCGCAGCGCGCACGAGGTGTCGGGGACGTTGGTGCGGCTGGCGGAGGACAGCGGCCGGGGTCTGCGGGACTTGAGCCATGCGGAAATGCGGGCGGTGAGTCCGTTGTTGGGGCTGGATGTTTACCAGCGTTTGGATCCGGCGAAGGTGCCGGGGAGTTATGCGACGTCGGGGTCGGCGAGTCCGACGTCGGTAAGCCGGTCGCTGGCGGCGTGGAAAAAGCGGCTGGAGAAAGTGAAATAGGCAAGACAAATCGTTTCCTTCCTTCCCCAAGACGAGTGCCTCCCTCCCATGAAAAACATCATCATACTTGGCGCCACCGGTTCAATTGGCAGCAGCACCCTGGCGGTGCTTCGCGACCTAGACCCCGCCGGGAACGGCGAGGGCCGCTGCGGCGGCAGTTTCGCCGTAGCGGGTTTGGCCGCCCGGCACGCGGGTGAAAAGATCCTCGCCCTGGCGCGGGAGTTTCCCCGGGCCGCCATCGCCCTTGCGGCCGGCGGGCCGGAGTTCGCCGACGCCTTGCGCGCGGTGAATTGGCGGGGAAAGTATTATTACGGTCCCGAGGCGGCGGTGGAAATGGTGGGGGAAACGGAGGCCGAGGATTGCGTGGCCGCGATGGGGGGGACGGCGGGTATCGAACCCGCTTTCAGGGCGGCGGAGAAGGGCCTGAGGATTCTTCTGGCCAATAAGGAAGTGTTGGTGTCGGCCGGGCGGTTGTTTTTGCGGACGGCGGCGCGGGCGGGGGCGACGGTGTTGCCGCTCGATTCGGAGCACAGCGCCTTGTGGCAGTGTTTGGAGGGGCGTAAGCCGGAGGATATTCGGCGGTTGCTGGTCACCGCCAGCGGCGGGCCTTTCCGCACCTGGCCGGCGGAGCGAATAGCGGCGGCGACGGCGGCGGACGCGTTGAAGCATCCGGTTTGGCGGATGGGGGCGAAGATCAGTATCGACTCCGCGACGATGGCCAACAAGGCGCTGGAGGTGATTGAGGCCAGGCGGCTGTTTGCCTTGGACCAGGACCAGGTGGATATTCTGGTGCATCCCCAGGCGGTGGTGCATGGGATGGTGGAGTTTATCGACGGGTCGTATTTGGCGCATATGGGGATTTGCGACATGCGGTCGCCGATTGCGTATATGTTGTTTTATCCCGAGCGGAGGGCGTGCGGTTTGCCGCGTTTGGATTTGGCGGCGCAGGCCAGTCTGGAATTTTTTCCTCCCGACGTGAAGAAGTTTCCGCTGTTGGGGTTGGGATTGGCGGCGTCGCGGCGGGACGGCAAGTATCCGGCCGCGTTCAATGCCGCCAACGAGACGGCGGTGGAGTTGTTTTTGGCGGGGCGGATTTGTTTTGGCGAGATGGCGCCGCTGATTGAGCGGGCGTTGGCGGCGGCGGAGGGGGGCGAGGCGGAGAGTTTGGCGGAGGTGGCGGCGGTGCATGAGCGGGCGCGGGCGCGGGTGCTGGAGGGGGTGTGACGCTGCAGAGCGAATAGCGCCGCAGGCGCGCCTTCGCGTCCGGTAACCGTTCACGTCTTCAATTTCAGAGTGAAAATGTGAACATTGCTGCAAAAGTAAAACCGTACGACGGTCATTCCGAACGGTAGTGAGGAATCCAGCGGTCGCAAGCCGCTGGGGGACACACACTTGCATTTGGCTCGTGGGCATTTCCCCACCCATTCTGAATTCATCCCGCTGGCGATAAGGTAAACGAGCCAAATGGGGACGGTTCATACTCAGCTACTGCGACCGCTGGATTCCTCACTATCGTTCGGAATGACAGTCGTACTGTGGTGCAATGGATGGAATGTTCACATTTCCGCCCTGAAACCGAAGACGTGAACGGTTACCGCGTCCGGGCCGCCAGGACGGTTTCAAAATGAATAGTCACAAAAAAGCAAGGACAAGCGTATGACCCCGGCAACAAGTTTCCAACTGAGCCATTTAGTCGACAATCTCGTCAATACCTGCGCCGACAACCAAGCCGTAAACCTCATCGAAGGTCACGACCTCCCCGACACCAAATCGGTCGAACAAGTCCTGGACATGCTTCTGGCCGTCCTTTTCCCCGGCTACACTCAAGGCAAAGCCGTCTCTCCCGCCAGCCTGCCCTACTATTTCGGCGACCTCATCACCCGCATTTATACCGAACTCACCAGCCAAATCGAACGCGCCCTGGCCTACGACTGCCGCCTGCGGCAACAAAACGAACTGACCTGCCGGTCCTGCCAACGCGCTGCGGAAGCGGTGGAAAATTTGTTGGCCGAGCTTCCCCGTCTTAGGGAAATCCTCAAGGACGACGTCTCCGCCGCCTTCGACCGCGACCCCGCCGCCGAAAGCCCCGACGTAATTCTATTCTGCTATCCAGGCCTGGAAGCGGTCGCGACCCAGCGGCTGGCGCACGTTCTCTATCAGGCGGAAGTCCCCATCATCCCCCGCATGTGGACTGAACGCGCCCATTCCCGCACTGGCATCGACATTCACCCGGGGGCGGTGATTGGCCGGCGCTTTTTTATCGATCACGGTACGGGCACTGTGATTGGGGAGACGACGGTCATCGGGAACGACGTTACGCTTTATCAGGGGGTGACGTTGGGGGCGTTGAGTCCGGCGAAGGGGCAGGTGCTCAGGATGAAGAAGCGGCATCCGACGCTGGAGGACGATTGCATCATTTATTCTGGGGCGACGATTCTTGGCGGGGAGACGGTGATTGGCCGGGGGTCGACGATTGGGGGGAGCGTGTGGTTGACGGAGTCGGTGCCGCCGGGGAGCAGGGTGATGATGGCGATGGAGGATTTGGTGGTGAAGCGTCTGGCGACGGCGTCGGAGCGGTTGCGGCGGGGTAAGAACAGGTAGAGGTATAATTTTCGCTTGGCGCAATTGGGTCCAGCGTCACGCTGGTTGCGGGGGTCGGGGGGGCGCAACCAGCCCCCTATGAAACGCGGTTATAAAAGAGTCAAATAGTGGTTGCGGTGCGCGGTTAGCGGTTAAGCGGTTATGAAACGCGGTTAAAGGGCCGCGTAAAAGGAAGTGCGGTTTCATCATTCGGTAAAAACCCATGGAAACTAGTTACGCGGCCCTACCTTTTGGAGCAAAAGAGCGAAGCGCATTTTGCGTTCGGGTCGCTTTGAAGGTATCGTATTCAGAGCGGGGGAAGCTCCTGAAGGTATCGAATTCAGAATGGGTAACCGTTCACGGCACAATTTCAGTATGCTGGAAAAAACCCTGCCTTTACCAGAAAAACCGTACGCTTGTCATTCCGAACGGTAGTGAGGAATCCGGCGGGATCGGCGGTTGAGTAATACCGCTTTACATTTGGCTCGTCTCTGGTATTGCAAACGCTTCCAAATGGGGGCGGTTTATCATCAGCCTCCGCGACAGCCGGATTCCTCACTACCGTTCGGAATGACAAGCGTACGGCTTTTACCAAAATCGAGCGCTGTTGTCAGCGTACTGAAAACGAAGCCGCCTTGGCGGCCCGGACGCGAAGGCGCGCCTTCGGCGCTGTTCGCTCTAAAAGGTAGGGCCGCGTAACTGGTTTCAAATGGGTTTTTACCGGATGATAAAACCGCATTTTATTTTACGCGGCCCTTTAACCGCGTTTCTATAACCGCTTAACCGCTTAACCGCTATTTGACTTTTTTATAACCGCATCCACGGGGGGCTCGGTTCTGTCTGGTTAGACAGAACCAGTTGCGCCCCCCCTTTGTGCGCGGTTACCGATCCCGCGCACGACCCCCGCAACCAGCGTGACGCTGGACCCAATTACGACAAGCGTAAATGAAACGCCCTTTTTGAAAGGCCCACCATGAACATCGGCTTCACCTACGACCTGAAAGACGAATACCTCGCCGAAGGCTTCTCACCCGAAGACGCCGCCGAATTCGACAGCATCGTCACCATCGAAGGCATCGAAAAAGAACTCCAAAATCTCGGCCACCAAGTCGACCGCATCGGCAAACTCTCCAGCCTGGTCCGCCGCCTGGCCCAAGGCAACCGCTGGGATTTCGTCTTCAACATCACCGAAGGCTGGCGCGGCCCAACCCGCGAAAGCCAAGTCCCCGCCCTCCTGGAAGCCTACGGCATACCAGTAACCTTCGGCGATTCCCTCTGCCTGGCCGTCTCCCTCCACAAAGGCATCTGCAAAGACATCGTCCGGGCCGGCGGCGTTCGGACACCCGATTTCCTGGCAGTCAAGGACCCCGGCTTCGACTTCGACGGCGTGAAGCTCAACTATCCCCTGTTCGCCAAACCCATCGCCGAAGGCACCGGGAAAGGCGTCACTCCAACGGGCAAAGCCGCGACTCCCGGGGAACTCCGCGCGGTGTGTCTGGATTTATTGGACAGATTCAAGCAACCGGTCCTGGTCGAGGAATACCTGCCCGGCCGCGAATTCACCATCGGCGTGCTGGGGAGCGGCGCCGCGGCGCGGGTCCTGGGGGTGATGGAAGTGGAGCTTTTGGACAACGCCCAGCCCGGCGTCTACAGCTACGAAAACAAGGACCAATACGAAAACCGGGTCCGCTATCACCTGGCGGCGGACGACGCGGTAACGCGGGAGGCGGCGGAACAGACCCTGGCGGCGTACCGCCTGCTGGGTTGCCGCGACGCCGGCCGGGCGGATTTCCGCTGCGACGCGGCAGGCCGGCCTTGTTTTATGGAAATCAATCCGCTGGCCGGACTGAACCCCCTGCATTCGGATTTACCCATTCTCTGCCGCCTGGCCGGGATGGATTACAGCGGGCTGATCGCCGGGATTACGGCCTCGGTTATGAAACGGATCGGTAATGGCAAACAACCATGAAAGCGTGTTCGCCCGCTTCGGCCTGACCGTCCTGGCTTATGACGGGGATCTCTCCGACGCCGACGCGGCCGGCCAGGACGTCTTCCAGCAAATGGACGCCATCGAAGAGGCGATTATCCGGCGCGGGGGCAGGGTGGAAAGGTGTGCCCTGGGTTTGAACCTGGGGGAGTTCAAACGCCGGCTCAAGGCTTGGGAACCGGGGCTGGTTTTCAACCTGGTGGAATCGTTGGACAAGTCGGATCGTTTACAGTCTGTTGTCCCGCTCCTTTTGGAGGACTGGCGGGTTCCATTTACCGGATCGGGATCGCTCAGCATGCTGTTGTCCAACCATAAGCTGGAAGCCAAGGAATGGCTGGCGGAGCGGGGACTCCCGGTGGCGGCGGCGTTGTGGCTGGACGCGGAGGGGCGGCTTCGCGCTTTCCCTGCCGGCGGCCGCGAAGCGCGGGCGGAGGAAAACCGGGTTGACCCGGGCCGGCTCCGCGGGGACTGGATTGTCAAGGCGGTGGAGTCGCATGCGTCGCTGTTGATGGACGACGCGTCGGTGCTGCGGGGGCCAAGCGGGGCGGAAGTGGCGGAGCGTTTGGCGGAGATGAACCGGCAGCACGGGCAGCTGTTTTTTGCCGAACGGTTTATCGAGGGGCGCGAGTTCAACCTGTCCGTATTGGCGGGCGGGGACGACGGGGCGGAAGTGCTGCCGGCGGCGGAAATTTTGTTCGATAAGTTGGAGCGGGGGAAACCGGCGATTGTGGGTTATGCGGCGAAGTGGGAGGAAGAATCGCACGAATACGAAGCGACGCCGCGGTCGTTTGCCTTTGCCGAAGCGGATCGGAAGTTGTTGCAGGAATTGGCGGGTTTGACCCTTCGGGTTTGGGAGGCGATGGGTTTGGGCGGTTACGCGCGGGTGGACTACCGGGTCGATGCAGAAGGTCGGCCGTACATTCTGGAAGCGAACACCAACCCGTGTTTGACCCCAGGCGCGGGTTTGGCGGCGGCGGCGGAGCGGGGCGGTTTAAGTTACGGCGACTTGCTGGAGCGGATTGCCCGGGCGGCGGTTGTCAGGGGCGAAGCGTGATGGATATAACACCGACGCTTGAAAAGGTGAATTTCACCACAGAGACACAAAGAGCACAGAGAACCGCATTTTCGCTTGTTTCCCAAAGAATGCGGTTCTCTGTGCTCTTTGTGTCTCTGTGGTGAAATAAGCTTTTCATCATTTGGTTCCGCGATCGGTACAACTTTTTCCTTAAGGGGTGTCAGGCATGTATTATTTGCAGGTCGAGGAGGACTTCGCGTCGGCGCACCAATTGCGCGGTTATAAGGGCAGGTGCGAGAATTTGCACGGACACAATTGGCGGGTGCTCGTGAAGGTGAAGGGGACGGAGCTGGACGCGACCGGGATGCTGCTGGATTTCGGCGATTTGAAAAAATTGCTCCGCGAGGTTTTGTCGGGTTTGGATCATGTATTCCTGAATGAGCTGCCGCCGTTCGACCGGGTGAATCCGACCTCGGAAAATTTGGCGGCGTTTCTCTTCAGGACGTTGGCGGAGCGGCTGCCGGCGGGCGTGCGGATGCACGCGGTTACGGTGTGGGAGTCGGCCCGGTCGGCGGCGACTTATACTGAGGAGTGATAAAAAAAACCGGCCTCGAGACGTCTATTAGCGTTCGGGGCCGGACCAACAATCGTCGGGGTAAGCGGGTAGTCATGGGCAGGCGGGGTAAAGCTGACTGCCGCCTGCCCTGGTCGTGCAGAGTGGTCGTGACGACACGCAGATTTTAAGGGCTACCCTGTGGGGCAAAAGCAAATTCCGTAATTCTGTTGGCACGCGTCTGTTTCTTACCGTCCCGGTTTTTTTTTTGCCTTCCTTATTTCCCTCTACATTAAGTACCTGTCTGGTTGCCGATATTTAACTTCGGTTTTGTTATCCTTTAAAATACAGTATGTTGCAGGCAAGGCGCCGATCAACTTTATTGGAAAATAAGCGAAAATTAGCGCTTGTTTAACGCGTTAAACGTGATATATTGAAATTAACTCTATAACATTTGCGGGAACCGCATCCGCAAATGCCGCATGAAGTTAGGGTTATCGGTAATACGAGAGGCGGCGGCAAAAAACGGCACGACACGCCGTTTACCATACAACCTCTTGATCACACGACTGTTGTGGAGGCGGTTCCCACAACAGTCGCGTAGTAGGATTAACGAGATTGTTAATAAAACTTTGCGGCGACTCTTGAGAAACTGCGGTCGTAGGACAGTGTTACCCGTAACGCGACCCTTATTCTCGCGGTCGCCCGCAAAGATCCATCCCCCTATATCAGATGCATGTGGAAGGAGAAGGACCAAACTGGAGGAGAAAAGCCCGCAGGCTGGAGTGAAGATCGCGCCGTGGTTTTGGCTAACCACGGCGCGATTTTTTGTGTCCTGGCAAAACCCCCTCAGGGGCACCTCTAAAAATGCTCTTTTGCCCGGATACTTCGTCAGGGCTTCGCTCTCGCGTTTTGTAACACAAACCACCACCGCGTGTTACAAAACGCTGCCGCTACGCCCTTCCTCGTCTGCGGGCAAAATAGCTATTTTTAGAGGTGC
>JAVBTZ010000149.1:0-3906 GCA_031555915.1 Planctomycetota bacterium | reverse complement strand
GAGGTGTCCTCGGCGATGATTTTCTCGATGCCCGGGCGTTTGACCTTGACGATGGCCTTGGCGCCATTCATGAGTTCGGCGTGGTGGACCTGGCCGATGGAGCCGGCGGCGCGGGCGGTGGTGTCGAATTCGCGGAAGAGTTCGCTCAGGGGCTTGCCGAGGGATTTTTCCACCGCCGGGATGATCTCTTCGCCGGGAAGGGGCGGAACCTGATCCTGCATGCGGCTGAAGGCGGTTTGGAACTCGACCGGGATCAAATCGGGGCGGGTGGCGAGGATTTGCCCCAGCTTCACATAGACCGGGCCGAGTTCCTCGAAGGTTTGCGCCAGCCGGTTCGGGAGATCCATCTCGGGGCTGGACGACTTTTTGCCTTCCTTGATCAGCCGACCGACCCAGGGCAGATATTCGGCGATGCGCATGCGCTCGAGAAAGTGGGAGAAGCCGTGCCTGGCGAGAACGGTCAGGATCTGCCGGAGCCGGCGGATGTTGACATAGGTGCGGCGCACGTCCCAGATGTTCAACCGACTCCCCCTTTTCATGCCCGAATCCCCATTATATGATATCCGGAGGGGGGAACGATCTCAAGGGGCAGTGGGGAGAATGGAGGAAGGCGGGGCGAATTCCGGCGACGGAGCCGGCGAGCCCGCACCTCCACATCGCTTTCCTTTCAGTTTCTTAGAAAGTGTTGTTAAAATCCTTAAGCTGCCCATGCATGCACTTCGTCGAAGTAATCTGCATGTCGAGTAGTGAGCAGTTTTAGCATTGTCCTGACTGAAGCGAGATAGATCATCCCTTCGGCGGTGATAGACAGCTGCTCATAGTTTTTTGAAAGCCGTCGGTATTTGCCAAGCCAAGCAAATGTCCGTTCGACTTTCCAGCGATGAGGAAGGAGCTTGAAGCCCGTATCTGCAATGCGATGGACAATCTCGAGAGTCCACCCTTTTACTTCTAGAAGCCAGTCGTGCAGGAATGTTCCATGGACCGCATACGCACCGTCCGCCATGATTTTGACCAGACGCGGAAAGGCTTTTGGAAACATGGGACAAAGTGCCAGGAAAGCCCCTTGATTATCATGGATTCCAGCACTGTGAACGACGGCTATCAAGATAAGGCCAAGAGAATCGATAACGATATGGCGTTTGATCCCCGTCACTTTCTTGCCACCGTCAAAGCCTCGGACTCCTGCAATGGCTGTGCTCTTGACGCTTTGCGCATCGATAATTCCAAGGCTGGGGTCGGGGTCGCGCTCCTCCTCGATTCGGATTTTCCGGCGAAGTAGCCGGTTTAGTTCGACAAACGTTCCGTCCCCGCACCATTGGCGGAACCACTGGTAAACAAAGTCCCATTCGGGAAAATCGTGGGGTAAAAGACGCCATTGGCAACCGGTACGCGAAAGGTAGCAAAGTGCATCGACAATCTCGCGAAAAGGTGTCCCAGGTGGTCTTCCCCGTCCATCTTTTTTCTCATGGACAAAAAGAGGAGCGATCAGCTTCCACTCCTCGTCGGAGAGGTCGCTGTCGTACGCCTGTCGAATGGCCGCCTTCTGTTGGCGCTCCTTTGACAAATTGCGCCGATGCTTTTTTGAGCCCATTGGGAACCCTCCAAGACCGGTCCTCCTATGGGTACCATACAGGGCAAAAAGCAAACGCGTCAACTTTTATCGGATTTTAACAACACTTTCTAAGAGCCTGTGGACAAATTCGCTTTGGGGCGATTTTCCGCCCTGTCGGTGCTGGGCGAGTCCGGCTTTCGAAGCGAATATGGTTGAATATTCGTGAGAAAGACAGGCGAAGCACAGCGCCGACAGGGCGGAAAAGCGCCCCAAATGGAATTTGTCCACAGGCTCTCAGGGAGGAAAACAGCCATGCACGTGGAACGATTGAAAGAGTTTGTCGAACAGGCCTGGTCGTGGCGGAGCCCGAAAAGCGCCATCATCCAGGCGCTCGAACATTTCATCACCATACCGAACGATTCCCCCGCCTTCGATTCCCAATGGCGGGAACACGGATTCATGGCACAGGCGGCAAAGCATCTGGCGCAGGCGGTGGAGACGCTCAAAAAGGAATGGGCCGAGCGGTACGGATGCCGCACCGACGATGTGCGATGCGACATCCTCGGGCTCTCGCCGCCGGCGGACGCCCCGGCGAGGACGCCGCTGATCCGCATCGAAATCCCCGCCTTCGGAGCCGACGCCCCCGCCGGCACGGTCTTGATGTACGGCCATTTGGACAAGCAGCCGGGGCTGGCGGATTGGTCGGAAGGGCTGGGACCGCGCAAACCGGTGATTCGCGGCGACAAACTCTATGGCCGGGGCGGCGCCGACGACGGCTACGCCATTTTCAGCGCCTTCACCGCCGTCATGGCGTTGCGGGCGCAGCAGGCCTCACATGCCCGCTGCGTCATCATCATCGAGGCGTGCGAGGACTCGGGCAGCCTGTACCTCGAGGACTATGTCAACGAACTCGAAGACTTCATCGGTCCCGTCTCCCTTATTGTCTGCCTCGACGCCGGCTGCGCGGACTACGAAAATTTCTGGATCACCTCCTCGTTGCGGGGAGTGGTCAATGCCTGGGTGAAGGTGGAGATGTTGACCGCCGGTGTGCACTCCGGCGAAGCCACCGGGGTGGTGCCGTCATGTTTCCGGATCTTCCGACAATTGCTTTCGCGCCTCGAATGCGAGCGGACCGGCCGCATCGTGCCGGAGGCCCTGGCGGTGCCGATATCGCCGGACATCTGGCGGCGGACTGCCGAGGCGGCGCAGATTCTCGGCGACGGGGCGTACGCGCGCTTTCCCTTCGTTCCCGGGGCGGGACCCGCCGGACGGGACGGGGTGGAGCTCATTCTCGACCGCACCTGGCGGACGGGAATGACGGTGACGGGGATGCAGGGCATCCCCGACCGCCGCGAAACGGCGGGGAATGTCATGCTGCCGTGGTTGGCGGCGAAGCTGTCGTTCCGCCTGCCCCCCACCCTTTCCGCCGCGGCCGCCGCCGCCTTCATCCGCAGCGAATTGACCCGGGAGGCGCCGTACGGCGCCCGCGTCACCGTCTCGAACATCGAGACCGGCGACGGCTGGGCGGCGCCGGAACTGCCGCCCTGGCTGCGCGACGCCAACGACGAGGCGGCGAAGTTCTTTTTCGGCGGGGACGAAAACGCTTCGCGCGGGGCGTTGTACCTGGGGGAAGGGGGATCGATTCCCTTCATGGGCATGCTGGGCCGCAAATACCCGGAGGCCCGGTTTCTGATCACCGGCGTTCTGGGGCCGAACTCGAATGCGCACGGGCCGGACGAATTTCTGCACCTCCCCGCCGCCGCCAAGGTGACGATGTGCGTCTCCCTGGTGCTGGCGCGCCATGCCGGGGTGGAGCGGTGAAGTTAGGATCTGTAAAAGAATACCTGTTACACCGGGACTCGCGGTTTATCACTGCCGCAACGTTTTTCATGACGAAGTTGTAACAGTTATTTATTTACGAGTCCTTATTCCAATGCGCGGATCGGATTACCGGCGCAGTTTTTTCAGGAAGAGGGAGGCGAAGAAGAAAAGGATGTTCACCGCCACCACGCTGGCGCCGGCCGGCCAATCCCCGATCAGCGAGACCCCCATGCCGGCGGCGCAGCCGAGCAGGCTGACGGCGGCGGCGGTCATCATCATGCCCTTGTAACTGGTGGAAAGCCGGCGCGCGGTCACGGCGGGGAAAATGATGAGGCCGGAAATCAGCAACGTTCCCACCATGCGCATGCCCGCCACCACGGTCAGGGCGGTCAGGAACGACACCAGGAAATGGTAGAAAGACACGTTGACCCCGATGGCGCGGGCGAAAACCTCGTCGAAGGTCACCAGGAACAGCCGGTTGTGGAAGACGAGGAAAACCCCCGCGACCAGGCCGGCCAGGCCGGCCGCTATCC
>JAVBTZ010000096.1:0-4901 GCA_031555915.1 Planctomycetota bacterium | reverse complement strand
GTGCGGGACAGCCAGGCCGCCGCCGATGGCGGTGGAGGCTTTGCGTTCGCGGGAGATGAGGTCGTGGTGAAACTTGTTCCGATTGCGGATTTGTCCGGTGTTCATGAACAGGTCCGTGAGTTCATCCACCACCTCTTCCTTGAGGCGGAGCCGTTCCTTTTGGGGATCCTTTTCGGGATCTATGTCGTCCAGGTGACCGCCGACCATGCCAAGGCGTACTACCTCGGGTTTGAGGTATCTGGTTATTTGCATGTAACTATCCCTTGTCTGTCCCTTAGGTGGATGAGGTATTGGCAAAACTGATAATTTTAGAAAAATTTCCTACCGCATGCCAGTAAATTCATTCGAAAAACATTGGGCGTGGAAGTGATTGCTCGCTGTGGTTATACTTAATAATATGCGAATACAAACTATACCACGACTTTTGCGTAACGCCATGGACTTGGCGTTTTCCCTGTTGGCGCCGCCTTGTTGCCGATTGTGCCGGGCGCCGTTGTTCGGGTATGGGAATCCGTATTTGTGCGGGGATTGTGCGGGGCGGATTATGTGGATTGGCGAGGGGGCTTGTCCGGTGTGCGGTTATCCGGCGGGGGAGTTTGCGGGTTATGCGGGTGGATGTAGAAGGTGCCGAAACAGGAGGTTGGATTTGACGGCTGGGGTGGCGGTGGCGCGTTATCGGGGCGGGGTGAGGGAGTTGGTGTTAAGGTTGAAGTTTGGGCGGGAATTGGAACTGGCGGGTCCGATGGGCGGGCTGATGGCGGAACGGTTGTTGGGGACGGATTTCAGGGGCGGGATTGATGTGATTGTTCCGGTGGCGTTGCATCCGGTACGGCGCCGGGAGCGGGGCTTCGATCAAGCGCGGATGTTGTCGGGGGTGGTGGGGAAGCGGGTGGGCTTGCCGGTGGCGGGGGGTGTATTGCGGCGGGTGTTGTATACGGTGCCGCAGTCGCGTTTACGCCGGGGGGCGCGGTTGTTGAATATGGAGGGGGCGTTTGTATGCGGGGAGGGGTTGGAGGGAAAGCGGGTGTTGTTGGTGGATGACGTGATGACGACCGGGGCGACAATGGCGGCGTGTTCGCGGGCGTGCCGGTTGGCGGGGGCCAGGCGGGTGTATGGGTTGGTTTTTGCGCGTTGAAAGGTGTACCGGTCGTGGAACGAAATTCTGAAAAGTTTATTTCACCACAGAGACACAAAGAACACAGAGAACCGCATTTTTTCGAAGCGCCCCAAAGAAAAATGCGCTTCTCTGTGTCCTTTGTGTCTCTGTGGTGAAATAAACCAGGTCAACTTATTTCTGCGCGGCGCCTAAAGAACCAGTTTTTTCCGCGCCCCCCGGTCCGGCCGGAGATCCGCAGCGAGCTCCACCTTGATTTCCCGGCGTTTGTCCTTCAAAATCAGCTCCGTCCCCACCGGATAAGACTTGTCCACCCGCACAAACCCGCAGCATAAGCCCCGCGCCGTCCAACCCGCCGGCAAATCCGGGCTGGTCAGGGACCGGACCTTACCGTCCAGCCGCCCCATCGCCATATCGGTGACGATGGTCGTCACCGTACCGATTTCATGGCCATCCTTCAGCACCACCGCTTCGTGGGGTTCGATGCGGCGGGGGTCGAAGCCGACGAACGGAATGGTATGGGGGCAGGTTTGGTCAAGCTTAGAGCGTCCGACAAACTCCTTGGTGAATGAACCGTCTTCGGCCAAAGGCAAGGCGAAGAACCAGGGGTGGTTGATGAAGGGCCAGGGACCGATGTCCTGGTGGCTGAGGGGGAGGACGGCGCCGGTTCGGAGGGAATCGCGGGCGGCGAGGCCGCAGGGGAGGGCTCCCTCCGGTCCCGCAAGGAGGCGATCCCAAACCATACCGACTCGATCGGCGGGGAGGAAAATCTCGAAGCCCTGTTCCCCGGTGTAACCGGTGCGGGACAGGAGAATCGGCGTGCCGTCCGCGAGTTTCACTTCACTGTTTGCCAGATTGAAATCGCCCTTGAAGGAGAAGTAGGGGAATTTGGCAAAAATCCCCGGGTCGGCAAACAGCCGCGCCAAGGTTTTCGCCGCCGCCGGTCCCTGCAGGTCGATTTTCGCCAGGCGGGGTTCGGGCAGGGTGATGAAGACCTTTTCGCTTCCCTGGAGCTCCCGCAAGTGCGCCGCGATTTTCTCCCCCATGGATGCGTTCACCACCAGACCGAAACGACCGTCCGGCATGGGATAGACGATGGCGTCGTCCAGGCAGCGGCCGTCCTGGGTCAGGAAAGCGCCGTAGGCGCAGCGTTCCGGCGCCAGGTTGGCGATGTCCCGGGTATAGGCGCGGTTCAGGAAGGCGCGGGCGTCCGGTCCGGCGAGCAGGACGACATCCATGTGGCTGGTGTCGAAAAGCCCGGCGTTTTGGATGACCGCCAGGTGTTCCTTGACGGCGCCGGCCTTGTACCATAGGGGCATGTCCCAGCCGGCGAAGGGGGCCATGGTGCCGCCGAGTTCCAGGTGGCGCGAATGTAAGGGGGTGTTTGGCATAGTCACCTTTCGTAAAGGCGGAGGGGCGCATGGTGGACCGGGTCTAATCCCCGATGAGCACGTCGTCCCAGACCTGTTCGTAGATTTCCTCGCTTTCCCCCAGGTCGTGGACCATTTCGCATTTGCCGAGGATATGCGGCGGAATGGTGTAACAGGGGTTGTTGCGGATTTCCTCGGGCAGCATGGCGAGGGCGGAGGGGTTGGGCATGTAATATTTGGTATATTCCATATTCATGGCGGCAATGGCGGGGTCGAGGAAATGGTTGATGAAGGCGTGGGCCAGGGGGACGGCGTCGGCGTCGGCGGGAATGACGAAGGTGTCGGCGTTCAGCGAGGTGCCGGTTTCGGGGATGAAAAAGGCGATATCGGGGTTTTCGGACATGATGAGGGCGATGTCGCCGTTATAGCCTTGGATGGCGTAGAATTCGCCGTTTTGGAGGCTCACTTTGGCGCGGTCGACGTCGAAGGCGGCGAGGTTGTTTTTCCAGGATTTGAGGAGTCGCCCGGCCGCTTCGATTTCTTCGCGTTTGGTGGCGTTGAGGCTGTAGCCGAGTTCCTTCAGGGCGGCGCCGAGCGTTTCCCGCAGATCGTTCAGCATGGCCAATTTTTTCTCCAGGCGGGGATCGGCGAAAATCTTCCAGCTCTTGATGGCGTCTTCGGGGATCTTTTTGCGGTTGTAGCCGACGCCGGTGATGGTGAGGGTGTAGGGGACGCTGTAGCGCATGTCGGGGTCGTGATCCAGGGCCGGGGTTTTGGGGTCGATGTTTTTCAGGTTGGGTATCAGGGCGTGGTCCAACGGACGCAGGATGCCTTCCTCGATGAAATGCCGGACTGCGGTCGGCATGGGGGTGATGAGATCATAGCCGTCGCCGCCGCGGACGGTGGTGATCATGGTGTCGTTGGAGTCGTAGTAGGTAAAATCGACGTGGCAATTGTGGGCTTGTTCAAAGAGGTTGATGGCATCAGGCGAGAAATAGTCCGCCCAGGTGTAGACATGGAGGATACGGTTGGCCGGGGAAGCATTTGCCGTAATATCTGCCGATAGGGCGCTGGCAGTCGGAAAAAGGCCGAGGAGGGTGAAGAGGGCAAAGAGGAACAAGGCGAAATGTGGTGCGTGCTTCATGTCAATCTCCCTTGGTATAAGCGGACGCTCTGCGGTAATGCCGCTGCTCCCTCAGAAAATATTATACCGGATGGCGACTGGCATGGAAGGGGCGTTGTCGAAAGAATTCGGGCAAAAGAGCATTTTTTAGAGCGGCTTAACGGCCATTTTGCTTGCAGCCCAATCGGGTCGCGATAAAAAAACTTGCAGAGAACCTGATGTTCGGTTATGATAATTCGAACATTTTAGAACATCGGTCGGCGTCACCAGAGGGATTGACCCCATGTCCGAACTTGCCGAACCACGCCAGGAAGCCATTCTCCGCCTTATCGACGCGGGGGGCCATGTCGCCGTCTCCGATCTTGCCAAACGTTTTGCCGTTTCGGAAATGACCATTCGCCGGGATCTGAAGGCGCTGGAGGAGCTGGGCCGGGCGGTGCGGATTCACGGCGGGGCGAAGGCGATTGAGAAATCCCGTTTCACCAGCAGGCTGTCCACCAATGCCAGGTCGAAGGCGCGGGCGGCAGGGAAGTTGGCCGGGGAGATACCGGCGGAGGGCTGCCTTTATTTCGACGGGTCGACCACGATTCTGAATTTGGTGAAATTCCTGAAGGGCCGGAATCGCCTACAGATTGCCACCAATAATATCGAGACTTTCAACCGCATTGCCGAGTTGAATGGTCCAGCGCCGATCCTGTTGGGGGGGACGTTGGATGTGCGGACCGACAATTTGATTGGTCCCCTGGCGTTCCGGTCGGTGGAGGCGCTGGCGTTCAGGCGGGCATTTTTTAGCGCTTGGGGGATTCGCGGGGAGACAGGTTTAAATGAGGTGACGGTGGAGGACGCGGAGGTGAAGGCGCTGGTGGCGCGGCGGTCGGAGGGGGTGTGTGTGGCGCTCGATCATTCGAAGTTTGGGGTGGGGGGGGCGGGGGTGTGGGATCATGGCGGGGGGAAGGCGGTATTGGCGACGGATTTGGCGGCGGGGGATCCGCGGCTGGAAGCGTTTCGGGGGATGTTTCGGGATATTTTGTGAGTGTCCCGAATGGCGCGGAAATAAGGTTAATTCTGTGCGAGGCGATGATTTAAAATAATTTTTACCACAGAGAACACAGAGACCACAGAGAACCACCTAAAACTACGGATGGAAGTTAACTCTACTACGCGACTGTTGTGGGAACCGCCTCCACAACAGTCGTGTGATCAAAAGGTTGCATGGTAAAGGGAATTGCGAGTGGTTTTTCGCCACCGCCCCTTGAGTCGCCGCTAACCCTAACTTCATGCGGCATTTGCGGAT